>CAYNOQ010000024.1:27827-33746 GCA_964398855.1 uncultured Mariniphaga sp.
TTGGTCTTTGTGGTATGTTTTTTGCATGTTTCTGCACTTTCAGAATAATACAGAAGACAAGCAATATGGACTACAAAAACAACAGAATTCAGAAGCAGACAACGGTAGAAGTTGTTACCTGGAATGTAAGAGTCGGGTTATATTTTTCTGAATCGAACCGGACGCCGGCATTTGCAGAAAGAAAATATTGGAAGTTAAAGGTAGTGCTTAATTAAGAGGGTTAACGCCAAACGGCGTTAACCCTTTATTCTTTAACTATTCTGAAAATCAGTATTGATCCCAGCTCTTTATACTTAAATCCTTCAGATCATATTTGCATATTGCATAGACAAATGCGCTTGCAACTCTCGAATTTGTAATTAGCGGCACATTGTAATCAATGGAGTTTCTTCTGATTTGATAACCGTTTTTCAACTCCCTTTTCGTATAGTTTTTAGGAATATTTATTACCAAATCAATCTTTTGATTTTTAATGTGTTCAATGGTGTTTGGCTGTCTGTCCTCCTCATCGGGCCAGTGCAGAAGTGTGTTTTTTACTCCGTTTTCCATGAAAAAACGGTGTGTTCCTTCTGTGGCAAACAGATTATATCCCCTGTCAACCAGCATTTTGGCACTGGTGAGCAACTCAGCTTTTGAGCGTGAAGGACCTGATGAAATCAGCACATTTTTCACGGGAATCCGATAGCCCACCGAAAGCATCGCTTTCAGAATTGCTTCGTAATAATTCTCTCCGATGCAGCCCACTTCGCCGGTGGAAGACATGTCAACCCCAAGCACCGGATCAGCATTCAGCAACCGGGCAAAGGAGAACTGGGGCGCTTTCACGCCAACATAATCCAGCTCAAACAGCGACCTGTCTGGCTTTTCAACCGGCAGATCAAGCATCACTTTTGTGGCAATTTCAATCAGGTTTAGCCGCATCACTTTAGACACAAAGGGGAAACTTCTGGATGCCCTGAGATTGCACTCTATAACCTTGATATTGTTCTCTTTGGCAAGAAACTGCATGTTGAAAGGACCGGTTATTTCAAGGCTTTCGGCAATTTGTTTTGCTATGCGCTTAACTCTTCTGATGGTTTCCACATAGAGTTTCTGGGGCGGAAAAACGATGGTGGCATCGCCCGAATGGACACCGGCAAATTCAACATGTTCGGAAATGGCATAGGCAACAATTTCGCCGTTGCGCGCCACCGCATCAAATTCGATCTCCTTGGCTTCTTCAATAAATTCGGAAACCACCACCGGATGTTCTTTTGAAACATTGGCAGCCATTTGCAGAAAATATTCCAACTGGTCTGAATTGGAAACTACATTCATTGCAGCGCCTGAAAGCACATAGGAAGGACGAATTAATACGGGATACCCAACCTCTTCAATGAACTTGTAAATCTCATCAAACGTGGATAGGCGCGCCCAGCGCGGCTGGTCGATTTGCAAATCATCCAACAGCGATGAAAATTTCTCACGGTCTTCGGCATTGTCAATTTTAATCGGGGAAGTACCCAAAACGGGAACATTCTGATTGTAGAGCTTCATTGCCAGGTTGTTGGGAATCTGACCGCCCATGGAAAGAACCACCCCGTGGGGATTCTCTAACTCCACAATGTCCATCACCCGCTCAAAAGTCAGCTCATCAAAATAGAGCCTGTCGCAAATATCGTAGTCGGTACTGACGGTTTCCGGATTGTAGTTAATCATTACTGTCCGGAAATCATCCTTCTTGATAGTTTCAATGGCATTGACGCTGCACCAGTCAAACTCAACGGAACTGCCAATCCGGTATGCGCCTGAGCCTAAAACGATTACTGATCTTTTGTCGTTCAGGTATTTCACATCATTTTCGGTGCCGTTGTAGGTGAGATAGAGATAATTTGCCTGTGCGGGATGCTCTCCGGCAAGGGTGTCAATTTGCTTAACCACCGGAACAACACCGTGCTTTTTCCTGAATTCGCGCACGCTCAGCAAATCTTCGTGAATACGATTATTCGGGCTGTTAAAAATTATTCTGGCAAGCTGAAAATCTGAAAAACCCGCCTGTTTTGCCAGTTTTAGCAGATTCAGCGGGAGTTCTTCCAGCTTACCGGATTTTGCCAGTTCACGCTTGATATTGTCGATATTTTTGAGGCGATACAAAAACCACCGGTCGATTTTTGTTCTTTCGTAAATATCATCAATGGAATAGCCACGCTGAAAAGCTTCGGCAATGGCAAAAATTCTCCGGTCGGTGGGATTAACCAGCTCTTCTTCAATCTGCTCAATATTAATTTCTTCTCTGTTCCCCACAAATCCGTGCATTCCTAACCCAACCATCCGGATGCCCTTCTGAATTGCCTCTTCAAAAGTGCGCCCGATTGCCATAATCTCACCCACGCTTTTCATGGAGCTGCCGATAACTTTTGAAACTCCATAGAATTTGTTGAGATCCCAGCGGGGAATTTTCACCACGCAGTAATCCAGGGCAGGCTCAAACGCGGCAGAAGTTGTTTTTGTTATAGAGTTTTTCAACTGGTGCAAACCGTAACCCAAGCCCAGCTTGGCTGCCACGAATGCCAGCGGATACCCGGTTGCTTTGGATGCCAGTGCCGATGAACGCGACAAGCGGGCATTTACTTCAATCACCCGATAATCTTCGGAATGTGTGTCTAAAGCAAACTGTACATTACATTCTCCCACAATGCCCACCCGGCGAATGATTTTTATGGCAATTTCGCGGAGTTTGTGATACTCCGAACTGGTGAGTGTTTGCGAAGGAGCTACCACAATGCTTTCGCCGGTATGTATTCCCAGCGGATCAAAGTTTTCCATGTTGCAAACCGTGATGCAGTTGTCGTATTTATCGCGAACTACTTCATACTCTACCTCTTTCCACCCTTTGATGGATTCTTCAACCAAAATTTGCGGCGAGTAGGAAAAAGCTTTAGACGCCAGCGTTTCTAACTCCTTTTCATTTTCGCAAAAACCGCTGCCCAGGCCGCCTAATGTGTATGCAGCCCTGATGATTATGGGGAAACCGATTTTTTCGGCAGCTTTTTTGGCTTCCGACATGCTGGAAGCAGCAATACTCAGGGGAGTTTTAACATGAATTTCATCCAACATTTTTCGGAAAATATCCCTGTCTTCGGTATCAATTATCGCCTGAACTGGAGTTCCCACTACCTGAACATTGTATTTTTCCAGCGCGCCCGACTGATACAGTTCTACCCCGCAGTTCAGTGCGGTCTGACCGCCAAAAGCAAGCAGAATACCCTGCGGTTTTTCCTTTTTTATCACTTCCTCCACAAAAAATGGAGTAACGGGCAGAAAATATATTTTGTCTGCAATCTCCTCGGAAGTCTGAATGGTGGCAATGTTCGGATTGATGAGAATTGTTTCAACGCCCTCCTCTTTCAGCGCTTTCAGCGCCTGCGACCCTGAATAGTCAAATTCGCCGGCTTCTCCGATTTTTAGTGCTCCCGAGCCTAAAATTATTGCTTTTTTTATTGATGTATTGATCATTTTACTTAAATAAATCGCTGTTTTTAATCGTTTTTCACTGACCGGTGCTCTTTGATTTTCCGAAAGAAATCATCAATCAGGAATTGGGTATCTCCCGGTCCACCGGTTGCTTCGGGATAAAACTGTACACCAAAAAAAGGCTTGGTTTTGTGTCGTATCCCTTCAATTGTGTTGTCATTTGCATTGGTAAACATCGCTTCCCACTCATCGGGCAGTGACCCGGAAACAACAGCATAGCTGTGGTTTTGCGAAGTGATGAAGCTGCGGTTGGTTCCTTGCATCAGAACCGGCTGGTTCTGGCTGCGGTGTCCGCTTTTCAGCTTGAACGTTTCTGCACCGGCAGCGCGCGCAAGCAGCAGATTCCCGATGCAGACACCCATAACCGGCTTGTTGCCGTCTAAAACTTTTCTGATATTTTGGATAGTTTCTCCGCACATTTCGGGATTTCCGGGTCCGTTGGAAATAAATACTCCGTCAAAATCTTCATTGCTGAAATCGTAGTTCCACGGTACGCGAATCACAGTTGCTCCGCGACTCAACAGGCACGGTATGATATTGTTTCTTACGCCGCAATCAACCACTACCACGCGAAATTCTCCTTCCCCGTAAACTTCCCGTGTTGCGCAGCTGACTTTTTTTACAAGATTTTCCCTGTCAGGATGAATAAAACCGATGGTTTTATCTCCAAATTCAATTTTTCCGGACATGGTACCCCTTTCACGTAAAATTTTCGTTAAGGCTCTTGTATCCACATCAAAAATTCCGGGAATATCGTACTCTTTCAGCCATTCCGATAAACTTTTTTCGGCGCTCCAGTGACTGAACTCAAAGGAATAATCAGAGATTACCAGCCCGCTGATATGAAGTTTTCTGGTGTTGAAAAAGCTTTGAAAACCCCGGTTGTTGTTTTCATAGGGGACACCATAATTCCCAATCATGGGATAGGTGGAAACCAAAATTTGTCCTGTAAAAGAGGAATCGGAAAGGTTCTCGGGATAGCCCGTCATGGCGGTGTGAAAAACAACTTCTCCCGTTGCCGGCGTCTCACTTCCAAACGATTTTCCTTCAAAAACAGTTCCGTCTTCTAATGTGAGTTTTGCTTGTTTTACGTGCAGCATATTCTGATATAGGTTAAAAAAAATGCGCTTGTCCGCAACCGGTTCAAACGCATTTCGTATTATTCATTATTATTATTCCTGTTTTGTTTCTCATGAACTTTCCACTTAGTGAAGTTTCTGTTAAAAACCTGCCAAAAGTAATAATTTTTCTGTTTCCTTAGAAGAACTTCAAAATGAATGTATAATTTTACACGCTAAACGTATATTTATTCACAATGAAGAACCGTGTGCGACGTCATCTCGAAATTCGGCGTATAATCAGTAAGGGAAATGTGGGCAGTCAGGAAGAGATTCTGGCAGCGCTCAGAATAAAAGGATTTGAGATTACTCAGGCAACGTTGTCGCGTGATTTGAAATATATGCAGGTTGCAAGGATTCATCATCCGGTCAGCGGATATGTTTATGCTGTTCCCGGCGAGGTGCAGCCACCACAGAAAGTGGGCAGGGCGCCTGATTCTTTTTTGATTGACGGTTTTATGGGACTGGAATATTCAGGAAACCTGGCGGTTATGAGAACGCTTCCGGGTTATGCCAGCACCATTGCAACGGTTATCGACAGTGCGAGGCAGTGGGAAATTTTGGGAACAGTTGCAGGAGATGATACAATATTGATTGTCAGGCGCGAGGGAACTTCCGTTGCGGATTTGAACAATGCTTTAGTTTCCATTATTCCGAAACTGAAAAACAGATTGTAGGATTTGAAAAATGAAGACTTTGAAAAATATAAAAGTATTTAATGCCGGAAAAGAGCATCTGAAATATGTGGATGAAATCAATGATGCCATTGATTTTGCCGCAAAACAGCGCGGAACGGGAATTGCGCGCAGAACGCATGAATATCTTTCGACAAAGATTGAGGAGGGCAAGGCAATTATCGCTTTAGACGGCGATGTTTTTGCAGGATTTTGCTACATCGAAACATGGGGAACCAAGGATTTTGTTGCCAACTCGGGGTTGATTGTGGTGCCGGAATACCGCGGATACGGACTGGCAAGGCAGATTAAGCACAAGGCATTTGAGCTTTCGCGCGAAAAATATCCCAATGCCAAAATATTCGGGCTGACTACCGGGCTTGCCGTTATGAAAATTAATCACGAGCTTGGATATAAGCCGGTTACATATTCGGAACTGACAACGGATGATCAATTCTGGGATGGTTGTAAAAGTTGTGTAAATTATGACATTCTTCAGCGTATGAATCGCACTAAGTGTCTTTGCACGGCAATGCTGTACGACCCCAACTGGGAACAGGCTCCCAAAAACGGAAACGGCATCCGCAAAAGAAGCCTGATGGATGTGATTAAAA
>CAYNOQ010000025.1:0-32042 GCA_964398855.1 uncultured Mariniphaga sp.
TGCTTATCGTAATGTTCGCAGGTGTTCAAAAAATGTACAGCATCAGTATAACTGTATTGGGTACCTTCAAAATAATCCGGAATTACAAACTCCATCGTTTTACCGTCATAACCTTCATCGGATAAACGAACACCGAGTGAAAGTGTATAGCCATATTTGGCCTCAGGATCGGTAATCTTGTTGAACCCATCTAAAAATGGGGCATTGATCTCTTTTCTTGCCCCACCATATTTTACTCCTTTTACGACCCATGTATCATAAATCCAGTAATTGTCTGGCCCGGGCCTATCATTTATTTTAACATTCAGGTTAAAAGTTGCCCGGGTGCTGTCGAATTCCAAATGCCCGGTAATTTCTTTAGAATATTCTATTTCCGGACGGTTGGGGATTGTTGTTTCTGCAGAAACAGAATGATAATCCGTTGCTTCTGCCGTTATTTGGTACTTTTTACCTTCGTGCGGTTTTTTATCTAACTTATAGTATCCGTCTCCTGTCTCTTTGAGCATTCCAAATATCTGATTATCTTCATATAAAGTAATAACTGCGCCATCAACAGGTCTTATCTCTTCCGGGCTGCCCAGGCTTTGCGATAAAGTCAGATTTACCGTAACGCTTGAGTCCGGGTTAAGGATGCAGTTTAAGTTAAGCTTTGGCTGATGTTCAAAATGGAACGTAACATCCTTTTCGCAGGATACCAGAACCAAAACAACCAGAAATGGGAAAAAATGTTTCATTATCACTAAAATAATAGAAACGGACAGAATTTCTGTCGCTATCCGTTTCTGAGATGAAAATTTGAAGGGAAGGATTGCTTTTCCCTGAAATTATTTTGTTTTAAATTGAAATTGATTTTTATTTTTTTTAAGTTTTCCCCGGAATAATGTCCGGTTTTATCATTATTGGCAAATATGCTCCTTTTAAACATAAGTAAAAAATAAAAAGTAACGGGATGTTGATTTACAGTCTAATTTATAATCGTTCTATAAGATTTTTATTTTTTTTAGAATGTTTTTCACATTATCAGAAAATCATAAATCCTTCAATAAGGCAATAAGGTTTTGATTTAGTGTGACTTTCGATTTGTTACTAAGGTTGATAAAAAATAAGGTCTTTTACTTTTGAAACCTGTCAGTATTTTCGCTGACATAACCTGCCCTTTCAGGGCGTAACGTCAACTACATCAGCAACCCAAGGCGTTGCCATTGGGCTGAAATAAGCCGGGCTTTCAGCCCGAAGAATAAAAAAACAACTACGAAACAAGCAAATGCCCCATCCCCTCCCTCTATGGTTGGGGAAAAGGATGGACAGAGCAGGTAGTTTATAAACAGCCCAATGGCAACGCCTTGGGATAAAGAAATAAAAAGTAAAAAGCACCCTGATTTCGATATAATGTTAACGGGTCGTTCCAGTAACGTTTTATGGAGCGGAAAGCGCTAATTTCCCACTCCGGTTAATAAAATAAGTGTGCAACCCGGTTCTACAAAAGGGCCGGGTTTTTTTTGCTAAAGCATCAACCTAAAGCAATGCGATAATTTTGTCCATTCGTTCCGAAATATCTTTCAGCCGGTTTCTGTCGCCGCCACTCACTTCTGCCGTAAGCCATCCGCCCTGATGGTTGATTTCACTGATTGATTTCATCACAACGGGCCAGTTGTTGTCCCCTTCGAGCAGCTCCACGCCAAATCCTTTGCGCAATCCTTCATCATTCATAATTTTCCGGCTGAACTCCTTGATGTGTAGTTTCATAATCCGGTTGTTTAATGTTTTAATCCAGTGCTCGGGCCAGCCATAGCGTAAAATATTTCCAATATCGAAATACCAGCCGATGAGCGGATGGTTGATTTCGTCAACGAATTGCTTTGCTTCAACCGGGCTTAAAAGAAAATTATTCCAGACATTTTCAACGGCAATCTGCATTCCTGTTTTTTCCACATAGGGAATTAACTTGCGGAATGAATCCAATGCTGTGATATATGCCTGCTCGTATGAAACATTTTCATTTACAACACCGGGCACAACTAAAACCGTGTCGCCGCCAAATGCTTTCACTTCTTCTAACGATTTTGCAACCGACTGAATACAAGCTTCTCTCACTTCCGGATCAGGGTCGGAGAGCGGCTTTTGCCAGTGATCCTTGTTTACAACGCTGGGCAGTTCAATGCCCGATTTTTCCTTTGCTTCCAAAACTTCGGAGATTTTGAAATCAACCGGACTGTTTAGCTCAACTCCGTCAAAACCAAGGTCCTTCACCAGTTTGAATTTGTCGGTCAGCGACAAGTCTTCCCTAATCATCCCAAAGCCCAATCCTTTTTTGAGCACCACTTTTCCGGCAGGATTACTTTGCGCCGAACGGGTTTCACCCGCTTTCGCCGACATCATCGGAGCAGAAATTACCGATGCACCGGTTAATAATGAAGCTGTACGAATAAAATTTTTTCTGTTCATCATTTTACTTTTTATTATTAATTGAATATTTCTATAAATTCAGATATTTTTTCAACAGTGATTTCCCCTGCCGGATCGCATCCCTTCCCGAGGATTCTATGCCGTACCATCCCCGGTAGCCCGCATCGAAAGACATTTTTATCATTTTTGCAGTCATCTCTTCTGTTGGCTGATTGCGATAGGAAAGTCCGCCGGCATAGGGTAACATCTTTTGGAGATAGTCAATGTGGTCAAACTCATGTCCCGGTTCTCTCCAGTCGGGATATGAGCCAAAGTAAAGGTTGTTAACCTCTTTCATCAATGCTACCATCCAGTCTGCATCATTTGAAAGTCCGCCGTGATTTTCTATCAGGACACTGATATTTGCAGGAATGGCATATTCAAGCATCATGTTGTAGGTTTCGGCAGCCCATTTAAGTGCTTCATCCTTAGGCGCGTCTTTTGGTCCTCTGCAATTTGTGCGAATGGCGTGGCATCCAAGATAGGCGGCAATGTCAATCCACTTTTGGTGATTAATTACTGTCTGCTTTCTCTCCTCTTTTGATGGAGTACAGGTTTCCCCCTCGTCATCAACCATAATGAGCACCATTTTTACTCCATGGCTGTCAGCGTTTCGCTTTAATGTGTTCAGATACCGGACAGTTGGAACTTCAAACAACGTATTTACAAATTCAATCCCGTTAATGTCAAAATCTTCACGGGCAATTTTTGGGAAATCCAGGGTTTTCCAGACTCCTTTATGTACTTCGTCAACTAATGCCCATTGTGCGATGGATATGTCGTTGGTTATCATACGAGGTGTGCCGCTGCCTTTTGCAGAAGGAATTGCCCACGGCGCAATAATCCCTGCCGTACCGGCGAGGACAGATTTATAAAGAAAGTTTCTGCGGTCAATTTTATTATTAATCATGTGGAAATTAATTAAGTTTTGATGATGACAATTGTATAAATTTTTAAAAATATTTATGAATACTATTTTAATTTTTTCAGTGAAGAAGAGTCGTTTTATCACTCCTTTGACAGGATAGCGCCCGGGTTCCCAAATTTCAGGTACTTCAGTTCGGAAGACATCATTTGCCTTTTGTTCACTGTGAAGTTGTTCAGCTTTGTATTCTGAACAAAAAAGCTCAGCAGAAACAAAAAGAACAACAATCCCGCAAAGATTTGCCTTATAATCATGGTATTGACACTTTCTCTTTAAAACCCAATTCAATATTTGATTCAATTCAGAGATTAAAAATAGAAATATTTTGGAGTTTAGGCAATTCTGATTTTTTTAATATCTTCTTTTTGTATCGGATATTTTTCAAAAACAAGGTGTTTTGTGTGTTTTGGTGACTTAATGTCAATACCATCATTGCAGAATTTATACTTTTGAGGTAATTTCTGTTTTCAACATATCCGCTGCATTGCGAGTTCATAATTTGTTTCTGTCGCACCAAAATTTACATCAAAATATTTCATAAAATTTTTTCTTTTCCCGATATTAGCAATATTATTAGCAAAATGAATTTTATACCGGACTAAGAAAGCACTTTTTAAAATCCGGGATTATGTTAAAATTGATTCGGAAGTTTTAAAAAAATGAAATATCTGATTTGTCTGACTCAGTGTTTATTGGTTCTGTCTGTGAATGCACAGGATATGGAATGGAGAGGTCCTTCTGTTGATTTTTTACATGGAAATTTAAAAGTGTCTGAAAATAAGCGCTTTTTGATTTTTGAAGATGGTACTCCGTTTTTTTACTTAGGAGATACGGCATGGGAATTATTTCACAGATCAAATAGGGAAGACACAGAAAAATATCTTGAAAATCGGCGTAAAAAAGGTTTTACTGTCATTCAATCTGTTGTTCTTGCTGAATTTGATGGATTGAATACTCCAAATGCTTATGGCGAAAGACCTTTAATTGATAATAATCCGACGAAAATAAATGATAAATACTTCAGGCATATTGACTGGGTGGTAAAGGAAGCAGAAAGAAAGGGTCTATTCATTGGTATGCTTCCAACATGGGGTGATAAATGGAATAAAAAATGGGGAATCGGTCCGGAAATTTTCACACCTGAAAATGCACGGATTTTTGGTGAAATTCTTGGGGAGCGTTACAGAAATTCGCCCAACCTAATTTGGATTTTGGGTGGCGACCGGCACATTGATGAGGTGAAACACATGCAAATAATCAGATCAATGGCAGAAGGTATTAAAAAAGGAGACAAAGGCTCTCATCTCATAACTTTTCATCCTCAGGGTGGCAGAGGCTCATCTGAATATTTTCATAATGAAGAGTGGCTGGATTTTAATATGAGACAAAATGGGCATAATCCCCATTTTACGGGTGTTTATGAAAATACTTCAAAAGACTATGGTCTCACTCCCGTAAAACCCGTTATAGATGGTGAACCTTTGTATGAGGACCATCCTGTTGAATTCAATGCAGAAAAGTATGGTCATTCCACATCTGCTGATGTGCGCCGTCCGCTTTATTGGAATCTTTTTAGCGGGGCTTTTGGGCACACCTACGGACATCATTCTGTATGGCAAATGTGGCAATTTGAGCGTGTGCCGGTGAATACACCACTTTTACCCTGGGATGAGGCTATTGATCAGCCCGGTGCGTGGCAGATGCAATATGCACGCCGGCTTATTGAGTCCCGCCCTTTTCTCACGCGCATTCCGGATGATTCGGTCATTGTGTTCGATGAGGTGAAAACATCTGTTCCCGGTGCCGGAAGGTATCGTTTTGTGGCTACGCGGGATATATACGGTTCATTTGCCATGGTCTATGCACCGGTAAGCAAGCCTTTTACAGTACGTTTGGATGTAATTAAGGGTGAAAACGTAATAGCATGGTGGTATAATCCCCGCAATGGAAAAGCGATAAAGGCTGGCAAATATTTTAATCATGGAACGTATAGGTTTACACCGCCCGAATTGGGAGAAAATCTGGATTGGATTCTTGTATTGGATGATGCAAAAGCACGATTCAGTGCACCGGGGAAAAAGGTTTATTCAGGAAATTTGCATCTAATAAAATAATTGAGAGCCTGTCAGATGCTTTGAGATGAAATTTATTGATTGGGCTGTTCATTTTCTTTATATTTGCGCATGAAGTCTTAAAAACCAATCATTTTGAAATTTTAGGTTGGTTGCAGCGTTTTATACTCATTAATTTTAATCAGTAATTATTGGATAATCATCAAAAAACAGCAGCAATGAAACGATTTTTTTTCTATTTATTTATGCTTCTCCTGAGCATAACCATTCTCTCTGGTTGTAAAACGAAGGAGAAGGAAGCTCAGCGTCCCAATATCATTTACATTATGAGTGACGATCATGCCTATCAGGCAATCAGCGCTTATGGCTTCGGGCTGAATGAAACACCTCAGATCGACAGGCTTGCCCACGAGGGGGCAATTTTTACGCGTGCTACCGTGACGAACTCACTTTGTGCACCAAGCCGTGCTGTGCTGATGACCGGAAAACACAGTCATATAAACGGGAAGGTGGATATTGAGTCCACTAATTTTGACTGGGATCAGGATAATTTTGCAAAACACTTGCAAGCCAATGGTTATCAGACGGCTATGTTTGGAAAAATACATCTTGACGGCAAACCGCAGGGATTTGACTACTCCATGGTGTTGCCCGGGCAGGGCGTTTATTACAATCCCAGTTTTATTTTGAATGGCGAGCGGGTGAGCTACGAGGGTTATGTTACTGAAATCATCACCGATGCCACAATTGACTGGCTGAAAAATAAACGTGATCCTGATAAACCGTTTTGTGTTTTGTATCACCATAAAGCACCTCACCGCAACTGGCAGCCAGCGCCAAAATATCTAACGCTGTATGATGATGTTACTTTTGAGCCGCCGGCAAACTTTTTTGATGATTATGAAGGAAGAGGCACTGCTGCCAAAGAGCAGGAGATGCAGATTCACGGTCATGCCATGTGGGGGCACGATTTTAAAATGCTTGTTGATCCTAACGGCGACAGTACGGGATTTTTCAGGGAGCTTAAGCGCTTTACACCCAAACAGCGTGAGGATTGGCTGGCAGCCTATATGCCAAAAATCGAAGATTTTTTGGCAAAATATCCGACAATGACAGATGAAGAAGTTGCGCTGTGGAAATACAACAGTTATATCAAAGATTATCTGCGCACAATCAAATCGGTTGATGACGGGGTGGGAGAGGTACTTGATTTTCTTGACTATGCAGGACTTGCCGATAACACCATTGTTATTTATACTTCCGATCAGGGATTTTATTTAGGAGAACACGGTTGGTTCGACAAACGCTTTATGTACGAAGAATCATTCCGAACGCCGCTGGTGATGCGCTATCCTAAGGAGATAAAGCCCGGGACCGAAATTGAAGATTTGGTGCAGAATCTCGATTTTGCGCCCACAATTCTGGATTATGCAAACATTGAGACACCGGAAGATTTTCAGGGAGAATCGTTTCGCGATCTGGTGGCAGGTAAAACCACCGACTGGCGCGATGCGGTTTATTATCACTATTACGAGTATCCTTCTGTGCACATGGTAAAACGCCACTACGGCATTGGCACAAAAAGGTATAAACTCATGCACTTCTATTACGATATTGATGAATGGGAAATGTATGATCTCGAAGCAGACCCCATGGAGATGAAAAATGTTTATGACAATCCGTCTTATGCAACTGTTCGTGCCGACTTGCATAAAAGATTGGAAGAACTCCGTGATTATTACGGCGATAGCGATGAACTGAACGCAATGCATGTTCAGCGCTATTTGGATATTAAGAAAAAATAAGTTGACCAAAAATATATTTTGTTATTTTTCTCTATAAAGAAAAACCAAGCAACGAGAAAAGCACGTTCCATCATACTTTTCCTGTTAGATTTTCATAATTTTTTATAAAATAATTTTTCATGCATAAATTTATATACTTATCAGTATATCTGATGATTGCTCTTTCTGTATCGGCTCAGCGACTTGACTCTGTTTCTGCTTTTCCTGCTCCGGCTGCAAAGCAGGCGGTTGCGGTTGATAGTAAATATTTTTATGCCATAGACAACATCACCATTGAAAAATATGAAAAGCTTTCGGGCAAACATGTTCAAACATGGAAGGACACCACCGGCACATTTAAGCACCTGAACAGCGGGGTTGTTTTAAATGGAAAATTGTATTGCGCACATTCCAATTTTCCTGAAATTCCCATGGCAAGCTCAATTGAAGTGTTCGATACCGAAAGTCTGACTCCCGTTGAAAACCACAGTTTTGGAATTGACATTGGTTCGGCAACCTGGATTGACCGGCATGACGGCTTCTGGTATGTTGCTTTTGCCCATTATCACAGGTATAAGGAGACGCTTGGCAAAGATAACCGCTGGACGCAGTTAGTTAAATTCAATGAGAACTGGGAAAGAGTTGGCGCCTGGATTTTGCCTGCTGAGCTGATTGAGCGGTTTGGAAATATGAGCAATTCCGGCGGATTAATTACAGCAAACGGGGATATTTACCTCACAGGACACGATTTTAAGGAGCTCTATCTGATGAGATTTCCTGCTGCCGGTTACGCGCTGCAATGGGTTAGAACCCTCCCGGCGCCGTTTGAAGGGCAGGGGATAGCCATTGATCCGGATGATGATCAGATTTTCTGGGGAATCAGCAGAAGTCGGAAAGAAGTAATTCGGGCAAAACTTGTAACAGAAAAGCCTGATGGTGATTAAAGTGGAAACTTTACCGGTGCATTTTCACGCGTTGAACGGTAGATTGCCGTGAAAAGTTCTACCGTTCGGCGACCGTCTTCACCTGTTATCAGCGGCTCCCTGTTTTCTTCCAGTGCATTCAGAAAATCTTCAATCTGCCGCTCCATATAAAAGGTTAACGGATCGATTGAATGGAAAAAACGGGTATCCTTTTTTATCCGTTTTCCCAACAATTTTTCTTCGCCGGGTATGGTCCACAAATCGTTGACAGGCGGCTCCAACACATTGGACATGCCGGCAACAAACATTGCCCCGCCATCTGTTTGCACGCCGACAGATGCTCCATTTTCACCGTGGATGTGTACTTTTCCGTAAATTCCGGGCTTTTGTGAGTTACTCACAATGATATTTCCTATTCCACCGTTTTTGAATTTCACAATAGCGAGTGCAGTGTCATCAACCTCAATATAAGGATGGTTCAGATTTTTCCATAATCCGTAAACCTCATTAATTTCGCCCATGCACCAGAGCAGAATATCCAATTGATGCGGCGCCTGATTTACCAGTACGCCGCCGCCTTCCATCTCCCATGTTCCGCGCCATTCATCTGAATCATAGTAGTTTTTATCCCGCCATCCTAACATATTGACCGTTCCTAACACGGGGTTTCCGATCTTGCCTTTGTTGATGGCTTTTTTCATCCGCAAAACGGGAGCATACCAGCGCCGCTGACTGACCACTCCTAATTTTACGCCTGCTTGCCTGCATGTTTCTATAATCATGTCGGCATCTTCAAGAGATGCAGCAAGCGGTTTTTCAACCAGAACGTTTGCGCCGGCAAGCGCTGCCTCAACAGCCGGTTCGCGGTGAAACGGATGAGGCGTACAGATGATAGCCAGGTCAATTTTAGCGGTTTCAACCATTTCTGAAATGTTCCCGTATGCTCTGGTTCCATGCAGTATGGCAAAACTTTGCGCTCTCTCTGCTGAGCGGCTCCACACCCCTGCAAGATTTGCATTCGCAAGATTTTGAATTGCCCGGGCATGGAGATGGGCAACTTTTCCGCATCCGATGATGCCTATCCGAAATTGTTCGTTCTTTTTCATAACCTTTTGGAACAGAATTATTGATTTAAATTAGAAAAATGCTCAGCAGATAGACAAACAGCATGGATACCAGTCCCTGAATCAGAGTTGCCGCCGTATGGGCTTTGTATCCTGTTTTCACATCCATACCTGAAAATTGCGTAACAACCCAGAAATAGCTGTCATTTGCATGGGATACCGTCATTGCTCCGGCGCCGACAGCCATAACTGCAAGCACCTTTCCGCTGAGCGAATCCAGTCCGATGCTTGCCAGCAGCGGAGCGATGAGCGCAGATGTGGCAATCATGGCGACAGTGGAAGAGCCCTGAGCCGTTTTAAAAGCTGCTGCAATAATGAATGGCAGGAAAATACCCAGATTGTAGCCTGCCAGCATATTCCCGATGGTTTCTCCGATTTGTGTTTCATTCAGAATTGCACCGAATGCACCGCCTGCTCCTGTTATCAGCAAAATAGGCGCTGCGGCGCTGATTCCGTCTCCAATCCACCCGGTCAGTGTTTCTTTATTGAAGGCGGGAAACAGCAGGAAGGAGAGTAAAAATCCGATTAACAGCGCATTTACGGGCTGTCCGGTGAAATTAAGAAAGTCGAATAAAACAGCGCTTCCAAAAGGTTTTGACGGGAACGTAGCTACAGATCGTGTTGCAATCAGTATAATGGGAACGAGAATCGGCATCAGTGATCTTGCTGCAGAAGGAAGTTTTATATTTCCCGGGAGATTTCCGGAGAAACTTTCTGTGTCTTCAGTAGTTGTATATCTTTTTCCGGAAAAAAGCGCCCATAAATAACCGGCAAACAGCGCTGCCAGAGCAACAGCCAGACCATATAGGATAACCATGCCTAACTGCTCGTCCAATCCTAAATTTCCGGCAGCGGCAATTGGTCCGGGAGTAGGGGGAACAAACGTATGTGTGGCATAAAGTCCGGTGGCTAAAGCAATGGATAGTGTTGCCGAGGGCTTTCGCGTTTGATGCACTAATGATTTTTTCAGTGAGGAGAGGATGACAAAGGCTGAGTCACAGAAAACCGGAATGGAAACGAGATAACCGATGAGTGACATGCCCAATGCAGGATAGCGCTTCCCTACAAGCCTGAGCACTAACTCGGCAAGCTTAATGGCAGCATTTGATTTTTCAAGAATAACACCGATGATGGTTCCCAAAATGATAACAATCCCGATATATGCCATAATATCGCCAAATCCGCGACTGATGACTGCTGCTATGCTTCCTGCGGGAAGTCCTGCCAGCACACCGGCGAGATAAGATGCCAGCAGCAATACCACAAAAGGATGAAGCTTGAGCTTTGTGGTGCCAAGAATGATGAAAATTACGGAAACAGCCAGAACAGCAACAATCCACAATCCTCCGGTCATAATAGTTGATTTTGATTTAAAAAGTTATGAAAACAGTGTTATTCCCTGATATATTTATAGGATTCTCCCCATCCCATGATAAGTTTTGGAAAAGGAACATCCCAGCGCGAATAATTGAGCGCATAAGCTTCCCGGTGATCGATGGTGTGCCCCAGCTCGTTTTCATGCAGTGGAACAATCAGCTTAGGATTTACGCCATTTGACATGCGCGGCGGATCGGTTGTCCAACAGTTGGGAAACAGAATATCCACATCAAAATGGTTTTTGATACCATCTATCCAATCAAAATCGCCTGCATTTGACTGGTCGCCTGTGTGGCAAAATGTAAAACCTTCAGGCGTGGTTATGAGAGTCATGTTGTTCAAAATTGAACTGCCCTGATGCCCGGGATAGACGACAACTTTCAGGTCAGTTCCTGTGGTGGGTAGTGTCAGTGACTGAATTTCATCAGCTTTCCGTTCTATATGAGTGAATTTGGCATAGAGAATCGAGTCGCCAAAAACATCATGGGGAGCAATTACGGGTTTTCCCTGTTCAATAAATTGCTCAACAACCCACTTATCGGCGTGGTCTCTGTGGTAGTGACTTATAAACAGAGCATCGCTCATGTTGATGATTTCCTCAACCATAGTTTCCGGCAGGGCAAAATCGTCTGATCCGGAAGATTTTCCACGGGTGAGATCAAAGGCAATTGTTGCTGATGCGGTGCGGACAACGAGCGCCATGTCATATAATTTCCAGAAAATCAGATCGTTTTCTGCTTTTGTTTCTTCCATCTCCCGGATGGCATGAGCGGTTCTTTCATGGTGAAACCGCTGAACAGCCGGACGGTGCGGAGCAGTAACATCGTGGAAAACCGCATCAAGCATGAGCATAGCCAGATGACGCTCCCTGACTTCCGGATATTGTGCCGGCACATTTTGCATCACTTCCTCAACGGCATTCAGCAGATTTTTGGTTTGCCACTCCAGATACTCTTCGGATTTATTGAAAAAATTTGGCGGAGCATTCAGCAGCTCCTGAGATATCTGATATTTTGCCTGTGGTTTTTCACTTTTGCACGACCAAAACATTACGATTGCCAGAAAAAGAAAAAAGCCTGTGGAAAGTTTGAATGAATTTGCCATTTATTTAAAATTTTCATAAATATAGGAATTCATTTTTTCACCGCAGACTAATCAGATGATTTTTCTGATAAATCCATAAAAACAAAAAAGGTTGCACCGGAAACCGGGCAACCTTTTTTAAACCGGAGGTGAAATGTACATCCGGCTTACAGTATATTATCTAAATTATGCTTCTAAGGCAAAACGCTCAAATCTGGTGACAGTCAGCTCTTTGTCGTATTGAGTCAGATACTCTTTTACCGTCATTTTTGAATCTTTAATGAAAGCCTGATTCAGCAGCGTTACCTCTTTATACCATTTTTGCAATGCACCCTGTGCAATTCTGTCCAACATGGCTTCGGGCTTTCCTTCGAGGCGGAATTTCTCTTTTGCAATTTCCAGTTCTTTGTCAATCACTTCCTGAGGAATGGAATCCACATCAATTGAAACGGGAGCCATAGCTGCAATCTGCATGGCGATATCCCTTGCAACCTGCTGGTCAACTCCGGCTTTATTGAATCCTGCTATTGCTGCCAGTTTATTTCCGGGATGGATATAACTGACAACTATTTCTGCAGAAATTTTACCATAAAAGGAGAGGTCAAGTTTTTCTCCGATTACTCCGGTCTGTTCTGTAACCTGTGCTTCAATGGTTCTTCCGTCAAGGCTGAGTCCTTTGAGGGTTTCCAGATTTTCCGGTTTTTCGGTTAATGCCGATTTCAAAATATTATTGGTGAACTCTACAAAGTTCTCGTTCTTTGCTACAAAGTCAGTTTCGCAATTCAGAACGACAAGCGCTCCAAATTTTTGATCTTCGGTTGTTCCTGCCAAAACAGCTCCTTCACTTGCGTCTCTGTCGGCACGCTTGCTGGCAACCAATTTTCCTTTTTCACGTATAATTTCAAGCGCTCTTTCAAAATTTCCTTCAGCTTCAGCCAAAGCATTTTTACAATCCATCATTCCTGCGCCGGTTGCTTTTCTCAGTTTTACTACGTCTGCTGTTGTAAAAGACATTTCTTTATTTTTTTATAATGTATTAAAATCCTGTTACTTATTACTCTTCATCTTCATCTTCGATGTCATCCTCATCTGCTTCATCTTCGTCCACATCTACGTCATCTTCTTCCTCAATGTCGTCCTCTTCGGGTTCGTCGATGTCAATTTCCTGCTCTTCAATTTCGTCGTCAGCCTCTTCATCTTCTTTTTTAGCTACCTTTTTGGCAACTTTTTCCTCTTCTGCCGGCTCCTGCTCGGATCTTCTCTCTCTTCTTGGTTTTCTGCGGCTTTTCTTTCTGGGAGCACTGCCTTCGTCTTCATCCTTTTTCTCAGCTCTTCTTTCGTTAAGCCCTTCGCGGATAGCTTCTGTCATTGCACCTACAATCAGTTTTATGGACTGTGAAGCATCGTCATTGGCTGGAATAACGAAATCAATTCCTTCGGGATTGGAGTTTGTGTCCACAATTGCAAAAATGGGGATTCCTAGTCGCTGTGCTTCGTGAACGGCAATTTTTTCCTTCACCACGTCAACGATAAACAGGGCTGCGGGCAGCCGTGCCATATCGGCAATACTTCCCAAAATTTTCTCAAGCTTCGCCCGCTGACGGGTAATCTGGAGTTTTTCTCTTTTTGACAGGTTTTCCCAACTGGGTTCCTTCGCCATTCTGTCGATGGAAACCATCTTTTTTACTGCTTTCCTGATAGTCGGAAAGTTGGTGAGCATACCACCGGGCCAGCGCTCGGTTACATAGGGCATGTCAACATTTTTAACTAAGTCGGAAACTAATTCTTTAGCCTGCTTCTTAGTAGCAACGAAAAGAACTTTGCGTCCTGATTTGGCAATCTGCTTTATGGCAGATGCAGCTTCGTCAATTTTTACGATCGTTTTTTGCAGATCGATAATGTGGATTCCGTTTTTTTCCATGAAGATATAAGGCTCCATGTTGGGATTCCACTTTCTTTTCAGGTGTCCGAAATGGGCACCTGCATCCAATAATTCCTGAAATGATACTCTTGGCATCTGTTTACTTTTTTAATGATTCTAAAAGCAACCGTTGAGTAGTTTCCTGCCGGAAAGTCTCAACCGTTTTAGACCCATGATGTTTAACAATAAATAATAATATTAACGTTTTGAGAACTGGAACCGTTTTCTGGCTTTGGGTTGTCCCGGCTTTTTGCGCTCAACCTGGCGCGGATCACGGGTAACGAAACCGGCAGCTTTCAGTTCGCTTCTCAATTCGGGATTAATCTCCATCAATGCACGGGTGATGGCAAGGCGCAGCGCTTCAGCCTGACCTTTGACTCCACCGCCGCCCAGATTCACTTTGATATCATATTTTTCAACTGATTCTGTCAAAGTCAGCGGTTGAAGAACAATATATTGCAATGAACTGGTCGGAAAATATTCCTTGAAATCACGTTTGTTGATAGTGATGTTTCCTTTGCCTTCACTAATATATATGCGTGCAATTGCCTCTTTTCTTCGTCCTATTGTATTAACTACTTCCATTTTTCTTAATTATTCGTACTTAAATCAATAACTTTTGGCTTTTGTGCCTCAAACCGGTGCTCGGGTCCGACAACAACATGCAGATTGCGGAACATTTGTCTGCCTAATTTATTTTTGGGCAACATTCCTTTTACCGCTTTTTCCACAAGTCTTTCCGGGTATTTTTCCAGAATATCTTCCGGTGTCTGTTTTCTCAATCCGCTCTGATATCCGGTGTAACGAACATAAACCTTGTCGGTGAGCTTATTGCCGGTGAGTTTTACCTTTTCGGCATTGATAACAATGACGTAATCGCCACAATCAACATGCGGGGTAAACTCAGGCTTGTGCTTGCCTCTGAGAAGCTTTGCCACCTCACTGGCCAAACGGCCCAGTACCATATCTTCAGCATCAATAAGCACCCACTCTTTATTCACGGTTGCCTTGTTGGCAGATACAGTTTTGTAACTTAATGTATTCACTCGTCCAAATTTTTTTATTCAACATTTAAATTTTCCCTGTGGTACTTTCAGAATTTCGGGCTTTCCTGAAAGGTGTTATCCAAAGGAAATCAATCTTTTACACTATTAATTAATACGGACAATAATCGGGACTGCAAAAGTATTTTCTTTTTTTTAATTACCAAAACATAGCTTCCTTTTTTACATGTATTTAATGTACACTTCCGTTTGATGTTCAATTCCATGCAGGAACGGTTAGTTTCGTTGAGTTCATTATCTTTGTGTGAGAATTGTTTCAGTTAAATTATGACCGATAAAAACAACTTTTTGGCTTCATTTCCCAAAGCTCAGGAGCTGATAAAATGGCATTCCGAGCAGAAGGAAAACTCAATTCCCGAAATCAACGGGCATATTCACACTCCCTACTCGTTTTCTGCTTTTTCCGGTGTTGAACAGGCTTTTCAATTGGCTCATCAGGAAAATATTAAAGTGTTGGGTATTAATGATTTTTACACAACCGACGGGTATGAAGAATTTGCTGGTTTTGCACGAAAATACCGGATTTTTCCGCTTTTCAACATTGAATTCATGGCTTTGCAGCTTGATTTGCAACTTGCCGGAGTTCGCGTGAACGACCCCAACAACCCGGGGCGTACCTATCTGAGTGGTAAAGGGTTGCGCTACCCGGTGAGCATGAGCGAAAATTCATCATCGAAGATGAGAGGATTGGTGTCGGAAAGCAACAGGCAGACCTATCAGATGGTTGAAAAGCTGAATGAATTTTTCAGGGAAAACGATATTGATTTGCAATTCAATGCCGCTGAAATTCAAAAGAAACTTGCGAAAAATCTTTTTCGTGAACGACATATTGCTCAGGCAGTGCGACTGACAGTTTATGAAAAGGAGCATTCCGAAGCCGGCAGAAAAGCGCTTTTTCAGAAGATATTTTCAGGGAAAGCGCTGAAATCTTCGGTTGAAGATTTTTCCGGCGTTGAAAATGAAATTCGTGGGAATCTGCTGAAAGCTGGAGGCGCAGCTTTTGTGCCGGAGGATGCAGATGCCTTTCTTTCACTTGAGGAGGCGGCAGATGTGATTATTGATGCCAAAGGTATTCCCTGCTATCCGGTTTTGTTAGATGATGAAAAAGGAAATTTCACCGATTATGAATCGGATTGGGAAAAATTGTTGCAGGCTTTGACTGCGAAATATATATTTTCCGTTGAGCTGATTCCCGGAAGGAACGATTTCCATATTTTGAAAAAATTTGTTACTTTTTTCCATGAAAACGGGTTTGTGGTTACTTTTGGAACGGAACATAACACCCCGCAACTCATCCCGCTGAAGGTTACCTGTCGTGGCGGAACTCCTTTAGATACTCAGCTCAGGGAAATCAGCTATAGGGGCGCTGCAGTTCTTGCTGCACATCAATATCTGATAGCCAACGGTGAAGAGGGCTATCTAAAAGGGAAAAAGGCAAGAACTGAAAAAATAGAGTGGTTTGCAGACTTGGGCAAAGCGGTTATTGCCCGCTTTCAGAAAATATAAAAATCAAAATATGAAACCGGAAATCAACGATTTAATCGAAATATCAAGATATTACGGGCAAGACAAAGCTTATGTTATTGCCGGCGGCGGAAATACTTCCTATAAGGATGAGCAATATCTGTGGATCAAAGCCAGCGGCGTGAATTTAGGAAATATTGACGAAAACGGCTTTTGTTTGCTCAGTCGCGAAAAGCTGAATGAAATCTCAAACATGCAGTTTTCTTCAGATGAAGTGATTCGCGAAGAGGAGGTGAAACATGCACTGCTTAACAGTCGGGTTAATCCGGAGTCGGGTTTGCGTCCTTCCGTGGAAACTTCACTGCATAACCTTTTCAGTTACAGCTTTGTGGTGCATACACACTCCACATTGGTCAACGGTTTGATGTGCAGCAACAATGCCGAAAAAGATACCCTCAGAATTTTTGGTGAGGAGGCTTTGTACATACCCTATACCGACCCGGGCTACATTCTGTTTAAAACCATTGAAGAGAGAGTTATTGAATATCGCCGGAAATTTGAGAGCGACCCGAAAATTGTGCTGATTCAAAATCATGGGATTTTTGTGTCAGCCGACAGTGTTGAAAAAATCCGGGAGATTTATGCTGCTATTGAAATGAAACTCAAAAGCGCTTTTGATTCTTTTCCACAGGTTGATGAACTGCCCGTTTCGGAAAAAATGGCAGAGATTACTCCGGCAATCCGGATGCTGCTTTCCAAAGAGAGGCTGCAAACGGTTACTGCTTTTAACAATTCACTGATTGCAGGTTTTACGAAAGGGAAACAAACTTTTGAGACTTGGATTGCCAAGCCCTTCAATCCCGACCAGATTGTTTACGGGCTTTCAGAATATCTGTTTATAGAAAATGAAGGAAGCGCCGAAGATATTATTACGGAAGCAGAGAAAAAAATTGAAGCATTTCGCGAGCGCAGGGGGATGCTGCCCAAAATCATTTTTATTCGGAATAAAGGGGTGGTTGTGGCTGAGGATTCAGCTGTTTCTGCCGGATACCTGAAAGATATGGTAAACGATTTTTGCAAAATTGCCCGATATTCCGAAAATTTTGGTGGTCCCCATCCGATGAAACCTGAGCAGGTAGCATTTATTGAAAGCTGGGAGGTGGAAAATTACCGTAAAAAAGTGTCTGAAGGCAAAAAATCTGAAGGGAAATTAAAGAATAAAATTGTGGTTATTACCGGTGCTGCTCAGGGATTTGGAGCCGGAATTGCCGAAATACTTTTTGACGAAGGGGCAAATATTGTTATTGCCGACCTGAACGAAGAGAAGGGGAGAAGCTTTGCCGGTGAATTAAACTCCGGCGGACAGAAAAATCGCGCGTTCTTTATTCCGGTGAATGTTGCAGAAGCTGCCTCCGTGAAGGAGATGATAAGACAAACTGTTGTAGAATTTGGCGGAGTGGATGTTTTTATCTCCAATGCCGGCATTCTCTATGCAGGCAGTTTGGATGAGATGGAACCCGATACATTTGAACTGATGACAAAGGTGAATTATACCGGATATTTCCTATGTGCAAAATATGCTCAGGCAGTGATGAAGATTCAGCATCGCTACAATCCGGAGCATTACATGGATATTATTCAGATTAATTCGAAATCGGGATTGAAGGGGAGCAACAAAAATTTTGCTTATGCCGGCGGAAAATTTGGCGGTATCGGACTCACGCAGTCATTTGCATTAGAATTGATGCCGTTTCATATAAAAGTAAATTCCATTTGTCCGGGAAATTATTTTGACGGACCGCTGTGGAGCGATCCCGAAAAAGGGCTGTTTGTACAGTATTTAGAGGCAGGAAAAGTTCCCGGAGCAAAAACCGTTGAGGAGGTGAAAGCGCATTACGAGGCGCAGGTTCCGGCAGGTCGGGGCTGTACGCCTGAAGATGTGGTGAAGGCAGTTTTGTATGTTATCGATCAGAAATATGAAACCGGACAGGCAGTACCGGTAACCGGTGGTCAAAATATGTTAAATTAAGGATGTTTTCCTTAGTTTTATTATGATAATGGGAAAAGAATAATTAAAATACTTAAAAATGAAAAATTCGGACAATACTCAGCAATCTCTTGTTATCAAAGGGGTTGGAGGAAGCATTTTAACGAAAGCAGTACGTTTGTATGGCAAGAAAGATTTAAGACTCGAAGAGTTTGAGCTTCCGGAAATCAGTGATGATGAAATTCTGGCAAAAGTAGTTTCCGACAGTATCTGCATGTCGAGTTACAAAGCTGCCGAACAGGGACCTGCACACAAGCGCGTTCCCGATAATGTGCATGAAAATCCGGTGATTATCGGGCATGAGTTTGCCGGTGATATTCTTAAAGTGGGCGCCAACTGGCAGCATAAATTTAAGCCGGGACAAAAATTTTCCATTCAGCCTGCCATTTTTTATGAAGACGGACCGATGGGAGTGCTTAGCGCTCCGGGTTATTCCTATCCTTATGTGGGTGGTGATGCCACTTACGTGATTATTCCGAAAGATGTTTTGGTGCAGGATTGCCTGCTTATCTATGAAGGTCCCGGATATTATCCGGCATCGCTGGCAGAGCCGCTAAGCTGTGTGATTGGCGCCATGCACGCTAACTATCACACCAAGCCCGGTTCTTACGTTCACCAAATGGAAATTGTAGATGGCGGAAAAATGGCGCTCCTTGCAGGAGTTGGTCCGATGGGACTTGCGGCGATTAATTACGTTGTGAATCGTGAAGAGCGAAAACCTTCGCTCTTTGTGGTTACCGACATCGACCAGGCTCGTCTTGATCGTGCTGCTGAAATTTTTCCGGTGGAATGGGCAAAAGGAAAAGGCATTGAGCTGGTTTATCTGAATACCGGAAATATTGAAAATCCATCAGAGAAGTTAAGAGAAGTTTCCGGCGGAACGGGATATGATGATGTTTTTGTTTTTGCTCCGGTTGCAGCGGTCATTGAGCAGGGAGATGCTATCCTTGCAGCTGACGGTTGTCTCAACTTTTTTGCCGGACCTTCCGATCCTGATTTCACTGCGAAACTCAATTTTTATAATGTGCATTACAACTCTACCCACATTGCCGGAACATCAGGCGGGAACAATGACGATATGCGCGAAGCCATTGAGTGTATGAACAAGGGACTTGACCCGGCAGGACTGATAACTCACATCGGGGGATTGAATGCCGTGATTGACACCACACTTAATCTTCCAGATATTCCGGGAGGAAAAAAGCTGATTTATACTCACAAAAATATTCCGCTGACGGCGATTGCCGATTTTGCAGAATTGGGAAAAAACGACCCGTTTTTTGCAGAACTGCATCAGTTGGTGAATAAAACAAAAGGGTTGTGGAATCTGGAGGCTGAGACTTATCTGCTGGAAAATGCGCCTGAAATTTAGTGCGAAATTGTGAATTGGTTATCCGGTCAGAAAGTTGATTGGCTGCCCGGCTTGCAATTGTAATATGCTTTGAAATAATAAAATAGCTCCGGTAAAACTTATGGCTCTGTTTAATATCGGTAAATGTCCTGTATGTAATGGTGAGCGCTTTAATCATCACATTACGTGTACAGATTATTTGGTTTCCCGCCGGCAATTTGAAGTGCATGAATGTGTACACTGTGGCTTTAAGTTTACGGCGAATGCAGAGGATGAAGAAAATATCAGAAAATATTACCAGAGCGAGGAGTATATTTCACATTCCAATACTTCAAAGGGACTGATAAACAGACTGTATAAGCTTGTTCGAAGCTATATGCTGAACAGGAAAAGCCGCTTAGTTAAAAAAACGAGCGGATTGAAAACCGGTAAAATTTTGGATGTTGGCACAGGCACCGGTTTTTTTGCCGATAAAATGAAAAAGAGTGGCTGGCAGGTTTCGGGAACGGAAAAAAGTGCTGAGGCACGTGAATTTGCAAAGAAGGGGTTCAATCTTCAGATTGCTGAAACCGATACGCTTTTTCGAATGGAAAAGCAAAGTTTTGATGTAATAACATTGTGGCATGTTCTGGAGCATATTCATCGTTTGGATGAAAATATGGAAACTTTTTCAGCGCTGCTAAAACCTTCGGGCAGGCTGATTATTGCCGTTCCAAATCATACTTCTTACGATTCTGACTTTTACGGAAAATTTTGGGCAGCATGGGATTTGCCGCGCCATTTGTGGCATTTTGGTCCTGAGCAGATGAAAATGTTCGGTGAGAAATTTGGATTTCACCTTGTTTCAATGCACACCATGCCTTTTGATACTTTTTATGTTTCTCTGCTCAGCGAAAAAAACAGAGGCGACAAAATGCAGTTTTTGCGAGGCATATTTTTCGGTACACTTTTTTGGCTTGGAAGTTTAGTGAAGCCCCGGAAATCCAGTTCGCTGATCTATCTGTTTAAAAAATAGTTTTCAAAAACTACCTGCCAACCCATCCTTTGAAAGCAGCCGCTTTCAGACGACTCACCACAATATCTTCATCGTAGGGCGGATTCAGGCGAATTTTCAGTTTTCCGTCAAAATAGTTTTCAATTTTTTCGATGGATTTGATATGAGCAATAATTTGCCGGTTAGCCCGAAAGTATTGTTCCGGATCAAGTTGATCTTCCAGCGCTTCCAATGTGAAATCGATAATATGGTTTTGCCCGTTGAACGTAACGGCAGTGGTGATGCGGTTTCTGCCGAAAAAATAGGCAACATCGTCAGCCATAAGCTGATAATAGGCAGCTCCCCTGGAAATCAGAAAGCGCTTGCGGTATTTTCTTTCACCTTCACGAATGGCTTGTATAATTTCGGAAAAGTCATGTTTTGGGCGAACTTCCCGGTTGAGGTTTTTGAACTCTTCAAATTTTTCAATAGCCTGAATCAGGTCTTTTTCCTTGAAAGGTTTCAGCAAATAGTCGATACTGTTTACTTTGAAAGCACGGATGGCATAGTTGTCAAAAGCAGTGATGAAAATCACCATGCTTTTCACTTCAATCTGATTGAAAATCGAAAAGCACAGCCCGTCAGCAAGCTGAATGTCCATTAGAAACAGGTCGGGGTGGGGGTTTTGCTTCAACCAGTCAACGGTTGCCTTTACACTCTCAAATGTGGCAACAATTTCCCACTTTGGGCGGAGCTTTTTTACCATCTCTTCCAGCAACCGCAGGTTATACTGTTCGTCTTCAACAAGGATTATTTTCATCTTAAAGCAAGGGTATTTTAACTTTAAACTGTCCGTCTTCTTTTTGTATGGTCATCGGTCTGTCCGTCAGCAGGGCATAGCGTTGACGCAGGTTCTTCAGTCCGGTTTTTTCAGAATATGCAGATTCTTTCGGATTGATATTATTGACAACCGTCAGCGCGTTGTCGGAAGCGGTTATTTCAATATTCAGCGGCTCATCTTTTATTGCAATGTTGTGTTTTACAGCATTTTCTACAAGCAGTTGCAGCGCCAACGGCGGAATGTTTCTTTTAAGTGCCTTTTCGCTCACTGTGGTGAAAACCCGGAAAGCGTCGCCCATTCGCTCTTTGTGTATTGATGTGTAAGCTTCTATAAACTCCAGCTCATCAGACAATTTTACGGTTGTTTTGTCTTTGCTTTGAAGAACATACCGATAAACATCGGTGAAATTTTGAGTGAATTGCGAAGCAGCTTCCGGGTCAAAGGTTATCATTGATTTCAGTACGCTCAGGTTGTTAAACAGGAAATGCGGATTTAACTGTGCCTGTAGTGAATTGTAATCGCTTTTCAATTTCAGGCTCTTCAGTTCTTCAAGCTGGCGCACCGAAAAAATCCATTTTTCAATGATGCGCAGGGTAACGGAAAACAGGATGAGAATGAAAATAAAAATCAATCCGAAAAACATCATCAGCTGAACGATGGGAAATGAAAAAAGAATTTTTTCTTTCATTATGATTGAGAAATAGGAAACTGCAATCACTGCAATGGTCAGACTGACAAGAACATGGAGCGTCACCCGGAGGCTGAGCTTTTCAGGAATCGGCAAAAAGCGTTCTGCAAGATGGTCGATGAGCACGTTGCTTTCAGAAATAATATTGAAAATGAGAACTACCTGTAAATATTCGATTATGCTGATATCGATTCCGCCATCATCTGTGAATTTCATTGCCAAAAACAGAAACAGCAACCCCACGCCGCTCACCATGATTACACGGATAAAAAAACTTTCCGGCGTGTAGGCGGATAGCCGGCTTAAAAAATGGAGCTCACTGTTATTCATCCTGATTTTATTTTCAAAAATAGTGAATTTTACTCAGCTTGGGTAATTCACTCAACCGTTAATTTTTGAAACAATTAAAATTAGTAACTGAGCCTTCCGGTTGTTTTCAACCAGATGGTCTCTTTGATTTTAAAATCGGTTTTAGAATCAATTAACTCATTGAGAGCCTGTTGCCACTGTGTTTGCGCAATCAGCAGCTCCGTTATGGTTTCCATCCCCACTTCGTAGTTGTCCTTTGTAATTCGCAGATTTTCATCTGCCTGTTCCACAGCGGTTTCATTCATCTGAATCCGCTCCCATGCCAATTGCAGGTTCAGCAGGGATTGTTCGGTTTCTAACATTAAAAGCTGCCGGTTTTTACTTAATTCCAACTCAGAAATCTCCTTTTCAATTTTTGATGCCTTTATTTTCTGAATTCCTTCGCCCCAGTGGAAAAGTGGAATTTTGACAGAAGCCAGTACATTCAGGCTAGTGTTGGAAAAATCTGTTCCGGTAAATTCGATGCCGCCGATGTGATTATATCCTGCCTGAATCCCGGCTGTGGGCAGGAAGTCTGCACGTGCTAACCGGATATTTTGCTCCTGCAGTTCGATGTTTTTTTGCATGAGCCTGTATTCGGGACGCCCGCTTACTGTTTCTCCGCTGACATCAAAGACTGAAGGAGTGGTAACGTTTACCGTTGTATCTGTGGCAGTTATTCCGGTATGGAAGGGCAGTCCGGTAACGCGGCACAAATCCATCCGGCTGAGTTCAAGTCCGTTTTGTGCTTTTTGTAGATTCAGTTTTGCGTTGTTGAATTCCACCTGCGCTTTGAGCAGATCGTTGCGGTTTGCCATGCCCACTTCATGGGCATTTCTTGCCTTTTCCATGATAACAGCCAGCATATCAACCGCCTGCTGTGCTAATTTCACCTTTTCGCTTACGGAAATATAGGTCCAGTAAGCATTGTCTGCTTCTGCAATCGTGTTCATCTGCTGCAATTCCAGATTATCTTCCGCCATTTGTTTGCCGATACCTGCCATTTTATTGCCGGCGCTGATTTTTCCGCCTGTATATACCGGCTGTTCCAAAGTCACTCCCGCAAGATAAGCGCCGCTGAGACTGATTTCCAACGGCAACCAGGCATACATGTTAAATACGGGATTTCCGTCCGGATCAACAACAGGATATCCGGTGGCAGGGTTAATCATAAGATTTGGCTCAAGCTCACCGGTCATGGGATTTGGTACCTGGGTGGGCAGAATCATCTCGATTTCAAAATCTTTATTTTGATAGATTCCGGTAGCAGTTGCCGACAAAGAGGGAAGTCGCATTGTGCGTAACGCCGCTTTTTGTGCATCTGCCTTTTCAATCTGCTTTGCCGCAACTTTAAGATTTTCATTCTTTTGCAGCGCCATCTCCCTTGCCTGATGCAGGCTCATTGTCTCCTGAGCTGAACCATGAATCCATAAAAAAGAGATAAAAATCAGTAGGGTATATTTGAATGCTTTCATTTTTGAATATTTTAGTTTCAAGACAGTGAATTTGTTGATACCTGCCGTCATACAGGTGAAAATTCGCAAATGTGTAATGAAATTTTTGAACATTATTTAACTGCTTTTATGCTTGTTTCTTTGGACTTTCATGTTCATCAATTTGCTTTACCCGGTAAAGCGTTGCATAGAGAATGGGCACAAACAGCAGGGTAATCAGTGTCCCGACCAGCAACCCGCTGACAATTGCCACAGCCATGCTTCCGTACATCGGGTCATAAACCAGCGGCAACACGCCAAGAATAGTTGTGATTGATGCCAATAAAACCGGACGTGCACGCGAAATGGTGGCATTGATGAGCGCATGATACTTTTCAATACCTGTTGCAATGAGCGTTTCCGTTTCATCAAGAAGAACGATGGCATTTTTGACAATCATGCCCATCAGTCCGAACGAGCCGATGATAGCCATGAACGTAAACGGCTGGCCCGCGAGAATCATTCCGGGAACAATGCCGATGAAAGCCATTGGAATACAGGATAGTACAATTATGGGTTTTCTGAAATCCCTGAAAAGTAAGATGAGTGTCAGAATAATCAGGATTATTGAAATGGGCAGATAGCTGAAAATGTTGTGCAGCGCTTCTCCCTTCAATTCGTGTTCGCCTACCCACGCCATGCTGTATCCATCCGGAAGCTGAATATTCTCAATCTCTTTAAGCATTGCCCGGCGGGCAATTGCCGGATTGTATTCATCTAACGGCTCACACTGAACCTGCATTGAGCGTTGTCCGTTCAGCCGCCTCACAACCGGCTCCTGCCAGTCGAGTTCAATACCACGGGTTACTGCCCGTAATGGAACCGGGCTAATCAGCTCTTTGGTCAGTTCATCAAGTGATTTTATGCCGAAAAGTAACTCCTGAATCGTGCTTTCTTTCATTCCAGATATGTCGGGCAACATGCTCCACACAGGAATATCTTCTAAATTTTCAATGCGTGAACCATCAGGATTGCGCACTTTCATTACGATGCTCTCGCGGGTTTGTCCGTCATAAAATTCACCAATGGGCAAACCGTCGGTTGCAGCCAAAATGGCATTGCTCACGTCCGAGCGGGTTGTGCCCGCTCGTCTGGCAGATTGCTGCATATACCGCGCAACAAACATCTGCCCCGTCGGCTCCCAGTCATCTTCAATGGTGTAGAGATCGACATAGGGATTTTGGTGAAATATCTCTTTAGCCTGTCTGCTCAAATCGCGAAGCACTGCCGGATCGGGTCCGGTAAATTCAACTTCAACCGTGTGCGAAGCTTTGATGGAAAGATTATATTTTCGGATACGCGCTTTGGCATCAGGAAACTGTGTGTGCAGATATTCGCTCAGCACAGGCTTCATGCGAACCATTGTTTTGTAGTCCTTGAAATCTACAATCAGTTCGCCGTAATTATCTGCCGCTTCGCCCATCGGTCTGACCAGGCAGTAGCGCGTGGGCGTTTGCCCCTGACTGGCAACAACCTGCTTCACTTCATCCAATGAAAGAAAATATCCGGAAATTTCTTTTAAATCATCAGTGACCTTTTGGGGATTGGCGCCTGAAGGCAGTTTGTATTCAATATAAACCTGATTGTAATTGAAATCCGGGAAGAAAGCTTTTTTGATTTTATCGAAATTGAAGGCTGACACTGCCAAAAGCAAAGCGGAAACGAGGAGAGTTGCCGTTTTATAACGAAGCAGGAAGGTCAGCAGCTTACGGAATTTACGGTAGCCCCAGCCGCTGTACAGCTCCTTTTCCTTTTTTCTTTTATTGTTTTTCAGGAACTTTTCGGCAAACAGGGGGATTTGTGTCATCGCCAGCAACCAGCTGATAAACAGTGATATGCAGAGAACAACAAAAAGGTCGCGGGCATAGGTTCCGGCTGCATCTTTGGAGAGATAGACCGGAAAAAAAGCGATGACTGCTATAAATGTTGCACCAAAAAGAGGCCAGGCGGTTCGCGTTGCCGGGTGAACTAACGCCTTTTTTCGCTCTACACCCTTTTTGAAATCTACCATAATGCCGTCTAAAACTACTATGGCGTTGTCAACTAACATTCCCATTGCCACAATGAATGCTCCTAATGAAATGCGTTGCAGCGTTCCGCCGGCTGCCAGCAGAATTGGAAATGTTGCAAAAATGGTGAGCAGCAATCCTGTTCCGATGATAAATCCACTTCGGAAACCCATGGAGACCATAAGCACTAAGATAACAATGACCACCGAAGCAATCAGGTTTTGAATAAATCCGTCAATGGCACTATTTACCAGATCGGGCTGGAAAAATACTTTTTCAAACTCATAACCTACCGGGATATTTTTTTGCATCTCTGTCAGCCGCTTTTCCACCCGCTTGCCAACTTCCACAATATTTTCGCCTGACTCCATGGAGAGCGAAATTCCGATTGCCTCCCTGTTGTTCAGAAGCATGGTGTTTCGTTGCGGTTCGGTATAAGTTTCATTCACATCAGCAAGATCACCTAACCGGATAATGCTGCCGTCTAATCCTTTAACCAGTACATTTGCCACATCTTCGGCGCTTGAAATTTTTCCGTTCACGGAGATGTTAAGCAGCTGGTCTCCGGTTTGCAGCGCTCCGGGGTAAACCATTGCATTTTCACCCGAAAGAGCAGCTAATACCTGAATCGGGGAAATTCCCATTTCTCCTATTTTTGAAGGGGAAAAAACAATTTCGGTTACCGGATCCTGTGCGCCGTAAATTTCCACGCGGGCAACACCTTTCAATGCCAGCATCTCCCGCTTGATATAGTGTGCCATTTGGTTCATCTCCTTGTAAGAAAAACCGTCGCCGGTCATGGCATAAAACATTCCATAAACATCGCCAAAATCATCGAAAACCATAGGCGTTTGCGCACCTTCAGGTAATTTGGGAACCACTTCGTTTATTTTTCGCCGAAGAAAATCCCAGCGCTGTTCAATCTCCTTTTGAGGCACGGTCAGCTCTAACATAACCTGCACGATGGAAATATTGGGCATGGACTTGGAACGCATGGATTCCAAATCTGCCAGATTGCTCAGCTCCTGTTCAATTATATTGGTTACCTGCATCTCCACTTCATGGGCTGTGGCTCCGGGATAAACCGTTACGATTTGTGACATCATCACCACAATTTCAGGGTCTTCCAGCTTACTGATAGAGCGGTATGCCAGAATTCCGCCTGCCACCATACTGAATAAAATGAACCAGATGATGGCTCTGTTCTTAAAGCTATATTCGGATAGATACATTACAATAGTCCTCCGATATTGGTTTTGGAAGCCGGTTCAATCGGTTCCACTTTTTCGTTTTCGTGAAGAAGATTTACACCGGCAACAACTATCATTTCGTTGATTTCCAACCCTTGGGTAATTCGGATTCTGCCATCGCCCGTTAGTTTGCCTGTTGTAACTTCCTGTTTTCTCACGGTACCGTCCGGTTTAAACAGCCAGACAAATGTTTTTCCGCCCTCATTGAACAGGGCATTCAGCGGAATGCAAGCCAGCTGTGCCGTTTCATTCTGCATAAACATTTTTACCTGTACATCCATGCCGGGCGCGAGTTTTGGCTGATTGGCAGGATTAATCCGCAATTGCAGCTTATAGAGCTGATTGTTATTGGCTTTTTTGCTGTAGCTCAGCAGCTGAAGCGGAAATTCTTCCGTGGAAATATCAGATTGCATTCCCGTAAAAGATACAATTGCTCCGCGATTCACATAAAGTGAAACAGGAATGTCCACTTCAACCTGATAGTGCCCCACATCAAGCATGGAAGCAACCGGCATACCAGCATCCACGAGTTCATTTTCAAGGAAGTTTACTTTTTGAATATATCCCGATGCAGGCGCCAAAAGACGGGTGTCATTCAGCTGATCTTTGGCGTTTTTCAGCTGTGCATCCACCATTTTCATTCCGGTGATTGCCTTGTCGTAATCGTTTCCTGCAACACTCTGGCGACTGTGTAGCTCAATGACGCGGTCGGCTTCCGCCTTCACCTGATCGTATTGCGCCTGAGCTGCCTGTAATTGTACTTCATAGTCGCGGGTGTCCATCTGCGCAATGAGTTGACCGGCTTTTACAAAATCACCCTCCTTTATCAGGACTTTTTTAATGGGTCCGGCAACGCGAAATGCCAGATTCACCTCATTGGCTTCCCTGACGATTCCGGGATAAGTTCTTACCAAAAGCGAATCAGCTTTGCAAACCGATTCAATTTTCACACTTCTGATGATTTTGCCTTTTTCGTTGTTGCTACTGCCGGAACAGGCAGCTAACAGCAAAGGGAAAATAAGAAGTAAATAGCTGTTTCTGAGAGTTTTCATGGTACTTTTAATTTAAAATCCAGATGATTATGATATATTTAATTTTTATTCACTTTATTCTAAAAAGAGTTTGGAAAATAGGAAATGTCTGGTTTGAATACCGAAAAAGTGTATTGAAGTGTCGAAAATCATTATTGAAATGATGTGGTTTTGCCTTGAAATGTAATTTTTTGTATAGTGGTAAAACAAAGAAAATCCCCACTAATTCTCTTAAAGAGAAAACTATGAGATTGATTGCTTTCTGCCAAATTCATTAGATTTCCACTTCGTGTGGAATGACACTGTTGTGCGTGGTGAAGGTGGAGTGCAGGCGCCGATATTCCAATAAATCAAAATAAAAACTCAATTTTTAGCAAAAATTCATCCCATATCGGTTATCTTTACGATTTTCAAAAAATAATCAATTTAAAGTACATTATATGAGTTCGGACAGAAGACAATTTATTAAAAATTCGGCGATTGCCACTGCTGCCATTAGCGCTTTTCCGGCTATTATGAATGCTTGTGCATCACCGGGAGAAAAAGTGAATGTGGGGCTGATTGGCTGCCGAAGTATGGGATTCAGTGACCTGAAAAGTTTTTTGAGAGATGGAAACAACGTGGAGTGCGTTGCTCTGTGCGATGTGGATGCAAACATTCTGGAGTCGCGGGCGGCAGATGTTGAAAAAATGACAGACAAAAGACCGCTGCTTTATGCCGATTTCAGGGAGATGTTAGACAATCCCGATATTGATGCCGTAATCGTCGGAACACCCGACCACTGGCATGCGCACATGACAATCATGGCGTTAGATGCCGGTAAGCATGTGTTTGTGGAAAAACCCATGGCACATAGTATTGAAGAGTGTTATGCCATGGTGAGGGCAGCAAAAAAATACCCTAAACTTGCTGTGCAGGTGGGTATGTGGCAGCGAAGCTCAAAGCATTGGTTTGAAGCTTCCGACATTGTAAAATCGGGTCAGTTAGGTGATGTTCATCTTGTTAAAGCATGGATTTATAAGGGTTACGACGAACCTTATCCGGCACTACCGGATTCCGATCCACCGGCAAACGTGGATTATGACATGTGGCTCGGACCTGCCCCAAAACGTCCGTTCAATGCAAACCGTTTTCATTATAATTTCCGCTGGTGGTGGGATTACGCCGGTGGCGCCATGACTGACTGGGGCGTTCACCTGCTCGATTTTGCCATGTATGCCATGGATGCCGGAATGCCGCAAAAAATATCTCCCGGGGGAGGAATTTTTTATCACGAAGAGGGAGCGGTTGAAACTCCCGATATACAGCAGGCTCTGTATGGCTACCCGAAGCACACCATGATTTGGGAATGCGGATTGAATCCGGGAATCGGTCCTTACGGAAAAGGGCACGGAGTGGCATTTGTTGGGCAAAAAGGAACTTTAGTTGTTGACCGCAGCGGCTACCAGCTTATGCCAGACCGCAATGACGCCAAAAAGGAACCGTTTTTTGAGGGATATAAAAAAGAGAACTATGGAGATGGTCTGAATGAGCACGTACAAAATTTTTTGGATTGCATTCGTAAGGGCGGCACGCCAAATGCATCGGTGGAAGTTGGTGCAAAAACAGCCATCGTTTCCGAAATGGGAAATATTGCATACAGGGTAGGAGAGGTGATTCACTGGGATGATGCAGCGCAGAAATTCATTGAAGAAGAAGCCGATAAGCTCACCCGATTGAACTATAACGAGGCCTGGAAGCTGCCGAAAGTTTAACGAAAATATTTTCGGGGAGAGCGTTTGGAAATCCAAAAGTTTTTAAATTTGCACTCCCTGAAAACCGGCGGGAGTAGCTCAGTGGTAGAGCATCAGCTTCCCAAGCTGAGGGCCGCGGGTTCGATCCCCGTTTCCCGCTCAAAGTTATTGAAGCTCAGCTTCATTAATTTCATACTCCAGTTGTTTCCTTCCATTTTTTAGAAAAACAGTCAGTAAATATTTTCCGTTTTTAACTGGGTCAATTGTAGTTTGCTTCTCAATGATTTTTCTGTTCAGCCCGTTTTTTTGCAAAAACTCTTCATCTTGCGCAACAGCCAGTAATAGTTTCCTGCGTAATTTTTTCGGCATTCTGTCTGTCCAGTATCCCGTTGGTCGAATGGTGAAATTTGCATAATAATCGTCTCTAAGTGATTCAGAGGCATCAATGTTTTTAGATTCCAAAAATTGGTTCAGGTAGCTGAACATATCTTCAAGCTGATAGCCAAAATGGGGAAGTTTCCGGCTGTTGTAAAACTGCCCAATTTCATCGAAAAGCTCGAAATAGCGCCCTTTATATTCGCCATTAACTAACCGCTGCATGGTTTGAACAAACCGTCCGCTGTTCCAGAATTTCTCCAGCGCATGTTCTGCATCGCGAATCCGGTCAAGTTCCTGTTTTGAAATGTCATTGTTGCTGATTACTTCATAAGGCGGTTTTTCATCATAAACATAACCAAACGCCGTAGCCCTGTTTCTCAGCGCTGTGCCACGAAGAAGTTTTAAAAAACCCAGCTGAACTTCTTTTGCGCCCAAGCGGAAAACATCATTGAACGATTTCACAAAACGCGCATAATTCTCATGTGGCAACCCGGCAATCAGATCCAGGTGCAGGTCGATTTTGCCGTCATCCATCAGCCGGCGTATATTGTGTGCGACAAGCGGAAAATCCTGTCTGCGCATCACTGCAATGTTGGTCGGTTCGTGTGTGGATTGAATTCCGATTTCAAACCGAAAATATTGTTCCGGTACATTTTCATTGAGAAAATCAAGTATATCTTCATTCAGTAAATCGGCGTAAATTTCAAATTGAAAACTTAGGTTTTTGCGGTAATTTTTCAGTAGATATTTGAAAACAAAAGCAGTGTGCCGCTTATTCAAATTAAAGGTTCTGTCTAAAAACTTCACCTGTCGGGCATCACTTTCAATGATATATTTCAGATTCTCAGCAATATATTCCTGCGGAAAATAGCGAACGCCTGTTTCGAGGGATGACAGGCAATACTGGCACCGGTAGGGGCAACCCCGGGAAGTTTCAAAATAGACCATGCGGTTTTTCAGCTCATTGCGATCTTTTTCTAACCGGTAGGGCGAGGGGAAGGTGACAAGTTTCTCAATATCTGCTTTTGCCACTATTTTGCTGATTTTTCTTTTTGACGAGACGCCGGTAATTTCAATTTCCTTCTTGTTTTTCAGCGCATCCAAAAGCTCACCCAACACAAATTCGCCTTCACCGCTCACTACAAAATCTATCTCCCAGTTATTCAGAAAATAATCGGGTTCGTAGCTCACTTCCGGTCCTCCGGTAATAATTATAATTTCAGGATTTCGTTTTTTTAGTTGCGAAGCCAAACGTCCGCTCTGTTCGGTATTCCATATTGAAACGCTGATTCCCACAACGTTGCATTCGGTTTCAATAATTTCCGCAGCAATCGTTTCAATGTTCTCTCTCAGGGTGTATTCTCTGAAAGAGATGTCAAAACGCTCCCTGTTGACCACATAGAGCCAGCGAAGCGCCAGTGATGTATGTATATATTTGGCATTGAGCGTAGTGAGAATGATTTTCATTCCTGATTAAAAAGTCTTGTTTTGCAAAGATAGCCAATTCCTGTAAGTGAAAAGTTTATGGAATGTGAATAGATGGTTTGGGTCTAACGACGCAGACCCCAAACTGATCGGGACAGGCAGGTTTAAGATGTGAATCTACAAATTTATTCATGCTCTGTAAGAGCAAAATATTGATAACCCCGGATAAGCCACAGGTGCAATCCGGGGTAACATGTCTCCAACTATCAGAGAACTCCGTAGGGAGTTCAATC
>CAYNOQ010000026.1:0-31578 GCA_964398855.1 uncultured Mariniphaga sp.
AACAATCCCAGTAACATGCCGTTGATATAATTGTCTGAAAACGAGAAGTTAATTATGAATTAAAAAATAATAAAATGAAGTTTCAATCGCGTATTTCTACTCTGTTTCTTGTATTTCTCTTTGTATTTGCCTGCCAGACTTCCAAAACAACCGTCAAGCGTCATCATTCGAAACACTATGAGCCTTTCGAGCTGCAAACGCTCACGGACAGTCTGACACCCGTGATGATGCCTTTCAACCGCTGGATTGATCCGGCAGGGCACCAGGTCTATTTTGGGAACAGAAAAGGCGAAAATCACGCATTGGACTGTGCCCTTTCACCTGATGGCAAGTGGGTTGCGATTGAAGAACGCAGGTCAATAGTTATTCTCTCCACGCAAACCAACAAGGTGGTCCACACTTTTTTGCTGAGCGATGTTTTTGAAAAGGTAAAATTACTGAGCACTTATTCAGGAATTCAGTGGCATGAAGAGAATGGTGTTCAATCGGTTTACATGAGCGCTTCCGGTGATGGCGGAAAATCACACGTCATAAAAGCGGACTGGAACGGCAAACATCTTGAAGTGGACAAAACATTTATGTTTGAACCGGTTAAGCCGGCGAAAGATGCCATTGCCAACGAATTGGTAATTTCTGATGAAAACGGAGTTCCGTTTTTATATGTTGTTCTCAACGGAAACAACACACTTGAAAAAGTTAACACACACACCGGCGAAACCGTGTGGTCTGTTCCGACAGGAGTGGCTCCCTACGGAATCTCGCTGGCTAACAGCAAGTTGTATGTAACCAACTGGGCAGGCGGAGTTCCTGAAGAAGGAGATGAAAATGTTGCGGGCGTTCCGTGGGGAAGCGCCAAAGTTGACCCAAAAACCGGGGCAACCCGCGAAGGGACGGTTTCCGTTTTCAATCCGGCAAACGGAGCGCTGCTAAAAGAGATTGTTGTAGGACTGCACCCCAACGACATCATCTCCAGTGCCGATGAAAATTTCGTCTATGTTGCCAACGCCAACAGCGACGAAGTTTCTGTAATCAATACCAAAACAGATGCTGTTTCAGAAACGGTTTCCGTGCGTCTTGGCGAAGAAGAAAACCCCTACTGGGGAGATTCACCCAACGGACTGGGAATCACCAGTGACGGGAAAACGCTGTTTGTTGCCAACGGAATTGACAATGCCGTAGCTGTGGTCAATCTTGGGAAAGATGCTTCCGTAAATTCATTAGCCCTAAAAAGTCAATTAGCAGGTTTTATCCCAACCGGCGCATATCCCGGAGCAGCCTGCGTTTATCAGGACAGCCGTTTGTATGTTCCGAATATCGAATCGGAAGGCTCCCGAATTCCGTCAATTTCGGAAGAAACCGGCGTTGTCTCCTACAACAGCCACCGGCTGATTGCATCTTTGTCGGTAATTGACATTCCCGACCAAAATCAGTTAGATAAATATACTGAACGGGTTCACCATACCAATCAGTCATTCCGCATTGCATTATCCAGGAAACTGCCCCGGAAAAATGCAAAACCGGTTCCCATGCCGCTGCGCATCGGCGAGCCGTCAGTTTTCAAACATGCGGTTTATATCATTAAGGAGAACCGCACCTATGATCAGATACTGGGAGATATTCCTACCGGCAACGGCGAACCTTCCCTTTGTGTTTTCGGAGAGGAAGTTACACCAAACACGCATAAAATCGTGAAGGAATTTATGTTATTGGATAACTTTCATGTTTCAGGAAAAAGCTCGGCAGAAGGGCATCAATGGACTGATATGGCGATTGTTACCGATTGGATTTCAAAGAATGTGAACGCCTGGTTTCGCAGTTATCCGCATATTCACGAAGATGCGCTGGTATATGCGCCTACCGGTTTTATCTGGGATAATGCAATCAGGCACGGAAAAAGCGTGCGCATATACGGAGAAGCCTGCAGACCCGACGTTGACAAAAATGAAACGTGGGAAACCATCTATAACAGATATCTGAGAGGTGAAAAAACTGAGTTTACAAATACTTCTACAATAAGTACTGTTCCGCCAATTCTATGTCCCGATTACGCCGGATACGGCACACACAAATTTTCTGACGTAGAACGTGCCGATGTATTTATCAAAGAGTTGAAAGAATATGAAGAGATGGAAGGCGATCAGTGGCCGGAATTGCTGATTCTGGCGCTGCCTAATGACCATACTGCCGGTACCCGCCCGGGAGTTCCAACACCGCGCGCTATGGTTGCAGACAATGATGTGGCTTTAGCGCGAATTATTGAAGCCATTTCCAAAAGCAAGTTTTGGCCTACTACTGCAATTTTCGTAACTGAAGATGATTCGCAATCCGGTTGGGACCATGTTTCTGCATACCGCACAGTCGGGATGGTTGTCAGCCCCTATTCAAGACTTGGAAAAACCGTGAGTACCAACTACAATCAGGTTTCCTTAGTGCGCTCAATAGAGCAAATATTGGGAATGTCGCCCATGAATATTATGGATGCTACGGCAATGCCTATGTTCGATTGCTTCACCGACAAACCCGATTTTTCACCTTTCACAGCGCTGCCGAACAATATTCCTATCAATGAAATGAACAAGGAATTGTCTGAATTGAGCGGACGTGAACTGGAGCTTGCTGAACAAAGCATTAAATTTTTTGATGCAATTGATTCCGGTAGTGATGAAGAGATGAATACAATACTCTGGCGCGCACTAAAAGGAGATATTCCTTATCCCAAAGTATCGTATAAAATGATTACGGATTAATTCATAGCAAACAGATTTTTTGCTGTGCGAAAAATGGCTCTATATATTAAACTGGTGGTTTTCAGGCAGCTGCCTGAAAACCACCAGTTATTAAGCATAATAAAGTCATTCCACACGAAGTGCGGAAACTGTTGAATTTAGCAGGGAGTAATCATCAATCCAGTTAACTTTGTCTGAGTTATTTTGTGCCATAAGCACCGATAAAACCGGCCGGCTCGGGTGATTTATAGGTTTTACCATTCACTACAATTCCATCTGCAAAATGTCTGGTAAAATCTGTTTTCCCTTTATTTAAAGCGGGAGAATCAGCCTCAAGATAAAAATCCCAGTTCATATCATAAGCTGCATTCATCATATCGGTATCCAGGGGATAGTTAATAAATTTCGGATCATTTTCCCCGGGTTTTGTACCAATGATATCATTGATTCCTGCTACAATTTCATCGCTTGGCTGAAACTGATCCACTGCTTCCTGGGTGTATCCATAATAGAGCGTATTTGCAAAGACCGAACGGTGGTCTTCAGGATTTCCGGGATCTCTTTTAATGCCATAACGGCAGTTGACAATCATATTGTTATACAGTTCTGCAAAAACTGATTTTTCCACCCAAATGGAACCGCCTTTAATCTCAGGTCTTCTCCACCCGCCATTGATAATTGTATTGTTATACACGATCGCGTGCAGCTGCGGCTCGCGTTCACCGTCATTTCCCATCTTCAAAGCGGCAGTATTGGGACTGTATAGCAGATTGAACGCAACATCAGCTTCTACGCCCGATTTGAGATTGATGGCATCCTCCTTGGGATCACCAATTGCATAGATAACATTGTTGGCAATAATGGTTTTGCCACCTTCCACATAAAGCGCATCGTCAGATAAATGCCGGAAAATGCTGTTGATTACCACAAGGCTCCCGTTGACATTTCCATAATAGAGGGCAGGAAGATGTTTGCCGGCTTTTGCTTTGTAAAGCCCCGCCCTGACGGAAGGCGACTCTTCCGTGGTAAGCTGTCCGCCATGTTCCACAATCGTATTCTCCATCACTACCGCTTCAGAGGTTCGTGCAGCAACCATCCCTGCCCACAATCTTCCATATAAATAATCAGACGATTTTACCCATTCTTCAGGAACGGTGAAAACCACCGGATTGGTTGCTGTACCATAACAATACAAACTTCCGCGGATGATCACTTCAAGTGCAAGCGTGGAGTCACTGAAAACTACTTTCGCACCTTCTTCAATGGTCAGCGACTTACCCTCAGGAATTTCAAGATGTCCCGTAACAACGTAGGTTTTGTTCTTTTCCCATGTTCCCGAAACTTCTCCAAAAATCCCATCTCCAGGCTTTGGGGTGCCATCATCTTCTAAATCATCTTTTTCACAACCGGCAATAAAAAGCGCAACAAACAGCGAAATCAACAGCAAATAATTTGTTTTCATAATTATGTTTTAAATATTTATTTTTGAACGTCTTTAGGAGATACAAAAGTAATTTTTGAACAGTCACGTACAAAAATTATTGTTCCCATACGGTGATTTAAACCTTATTTTTACATGGTAATCCGAAATCCTAAATAAAACGAACGCTGGAAGTAATTCTGGCGAATCAACGTTTTGCCCGGTAAGGTTTGATTCGGTACCTCAATATTTTTTGTGCTGGCGTTATTTATATAGATAGTCATAGGCGAATTCAGCAAATTATTTCCTTTTGCAAAAATACTCCATCCGCCCGTGAATTTTTTCTCAACAGATGCATCCATCTGAACAAATGCCTTTTGCCACAAATCATTGCCAACAAATTGAGACACAGAGCTGATACGGTCTCCTGTATATTGAGCAGCAAGCTGTGCATCCCATCTACGCCGGGTATTTTTATACAACAACGAAAGGTTGCCGACATGTGCGGACTGTCCGTATAAAGGACGCGTTTCATTGACTGAAATAGTCTTCAAATTGCCGTTTTCATCACGAATGCGTTTTGCTTTTTCGGTTGTAATACGCGAACGGGTGTAAGTGTAATTTGCCTTGAAACCGATTTTATTAAAATATCTTATAAAATCAACTTCTCCGCCGTAATTTACGGCATTTCCGAAATTCCCGGGTGAAAAATAAATATCCTGTCCGCGAAGGCTGTCAGCTTTCAGAATATATTCAATGGGGTTTTGAATGTGTTTATAAAAAAGACTAACCATAAACTGTCCGGCAGGATGCAGAAACGATTCAAACCTGATATCTATGTTATCTGCAACAGCATGTTTCAAATCGGGATTTCCGCGTTCTACATAATCTTCATTCACAATAGTGTAGGGTACTATTTCAAAAAATCCGGGGCGGTTCACCGAGCGAAAATAGGAACTGCGGATATTTATTTTATTCGCTGGCGAATACTTCAAATGAAGCGATGGCAAAACATCCGTGTAAACCTGTTTTTGATCGGGGTGGTTTTCGCCAATGGGAAAATCAAGCTTATAACCCTGAATGGTAGTTTCAAATCGCACACCACCGGTGATTTCCATGCGGTTTAAAGAGGTTTTAAACTGCACAAATTCTGCTGCAATTCTTTCCGTAGCGCCATAATTTAGCGGTGTCCCCACACTGCCTCTTGGATTTTCGAGTCTCCATCTTATTTCATTGTATTTCTGAAAATCAACACCAAATTCATCAAAAAAATTTGCAGGCTCAAAATGGTATTCATTATAAAAATTTTTACGTTTTTTATCCCGGAATAGAGCGCCAACCGTCCACTTCACCGGTAATGATGCAACCGGCAGATAATAGCCGGCATTCACACCGAGCTCCATATCCCTGTCGCTGTTCTTTTCCCAGCGTCTGTCAAGATTTACCACTGTGGTTTTTCGGGATGCAAAATTCCGCTCTTCACCGCGCAGGTAAATTTTGGCATTGTCCGGTATATCATTACACGCAGTGGAATAAACAGCTGTCCAGTCAATATTAAAATCTTCCGACAGCCGATGCTCTCCCTGCAAAGCGCTGTTGAAAATATTTTGCCGGGTACTTCTTGAGCGCGTTGAATAAACCAAAGATGCATTGCCGTTTGCAGGGTCATAGCCGCCAAGTGTTAAAAGTGTGGTTTTTGTGTCCCGGACCTGATAATTATTCAGATTCATAAAAAAATTATTCCATTGAAAATCACTCTTTTCGTTTAAATGATAATCAATTTTGGAATATAGCGCAGCGCGCAACTCCTGTTCTGAATAATTTCGGTTCTGCATGGAAGTGAGCGTTTCACCTCTCAGCGTGTCAACCGTTGTCGATTCAAAAAACATGCTGTTTGTTCCCCGGTTTGTTTTCTGAATATTGGTTGCCAGAAGTACCCCTAACTTATTTTGGAAAAAACGGTTTCCCGCTGAAAGTCCCGCAATAAAATCAGGAGCAGGACGAATAAAATGATAATTCAACGGACCTTGGGAGAAGTCGGAAAGCACTGCATTGTAGCGCTTTTCATGAGTTTGGTACGGAGAAAGCCTGTCAATGTTTTTATGGTCAAAGCCCATAAAATCCCTTCCGAAAAAAATATCGTTATAACCCGATGAAAAATTGAAATTAAAAACAGGTTTATCCGGGGCATCCTTCATTACCATGTTTACTGCACCACCAACGGCATTCCCTTCCATTTCCGGAGTGAGCGCCTTAAATACTTCAAGTCTTTCCAGCACTTCGGAAGGAAAAATATCAAGCGGAATGTATCTGTGGTTTTTGTCGGGACTCGGAATTTTCAATCCGTTGATGAGCGTGTAGTTGTAGCGTTTGTCCATGCCTCGCAAAATTGCAAATTGTCCGCTGCCGGCATTGTTCATTTCAATGGAAACCCCGGAAACTCTTTTCACAATATTGGCAACCGTCAGATCGGGAGATATTTCAATCGCACGTGCCGATACAACGTTCATCACCTGGGGAGCGTATTGTTCGATATTTCGGGCAGCAGCCTCGGTGTTACCCTTTCTTTTTGCATAAACAATCACTTCATTTAAAAAACTTTCATCGTCCTGCTTTAACCGGATTTCCATTCTCAAGACTTCATCTCTTTTTATTCTGATGAATTGCCTGTGCGTTTTGAATGACACATAATTAACAACAACAGTGTATTCTCCGGCAGGAATATTTTCAATTGTAAAAGAGCCGTTTAAACCGGAAGTTGTATAATAATTTGTGTTTTCTATCTGAATTGTTGCGCTAACCAACGGCAAACCGGTTTCCAGTTCATAAACAAAGCCTTTGACACCACCCGAAAAAGAAACTTTGGCTATGAGCAAGAAGATTAATACCAATACCGCAATTTTTGGAAAACGAAAAACCACAGATTCCTTTTTTATTCTATCCCACAAATATAGATTTTAACTGCTGTTCGTAAATATCCTGTTTCAAAAATTTATAAATTCTTAGTGTTTCCAATCGTATGAAACAGATTTAAACTTAATTCTTCTTTGACAAATTTGAGAATAAATAATTTGCACCGTCCTTTAGGGCGGTGCTATCTTAATACAAATTAAATTTGTCAAAGTAAAGTTAAAAACTTAAATAAATTGACTATGACAGATAAACAGGTAAACACAACGGTTGGCATTTTGCAGACTATTGCGGCAGGATTGATTATTACCGGAGCATTTCTTATGCTTCAACACCATCCATACGGACTGCTGATTTTGATGACCGGATTTATTGCAGGTTCTTTGATCAATTCTTTCCATACATCCATATTAAAAAAAAGATAAAACGCCTGGAAGAACAACTCAAAACAAAAAGTTAAAGAAGGATTTAATGATTTAAAAATGGATGAATTTTCGGATACGCAATTGAATGATGAGGTATTCTGTTTCCTTGCACTAATTTTGGGTAAATTGGTGACAATGTAACGGATGCTGGTACCCATTTTGATGACTCTTCAACTTTTATCACTACTTTTGGGGCCGATTTTTGTTTGTTATAATCTACTCAGAAAAAAACAAAAAATGAAACAGAAGCAAACCATTACAATCCTCATTTCATTCATTGTGATTTTGTCTGCAATTGCCGCTCTGGTGGGGATATTTTCTAGTGACGGACCTGGAAGTTTCGATTATGAAACCATTCGTGGAGAAACGGTACCCATTTACGGAAAAGGCCTTTACAAACACATGTCGGCCGACGTAGCCATTCAGGGAATTGCCCAAGACATGGTAACGCTGTTTATCGGAATCCCACTTTTAATCATCGCGCTTTTCTGGTACCGAAGAGGTTCAGTAAAAGGGCACTTTCTACTTACCGGAATAGCCGGGTATTTTTTTGTCACTTACCTGTTTTATACCGCCATGGGAATGTACAATGAGCTTTTCCTGATTTTTAGCACGCTTCTGGGATTAACTTTTTTCGCTCTGTCTAAACTGCTCATTTCCTTCGATTTAAAAACAATTTCAGGGCATTTTTCAAATCGGGTACCGGCAAAATTTACCGGCGGTTTTCTGATTTTCAATTCTGTCGCCATTGCGCTGATGTGGCTGGGCCGGGTGGTCCCTCCGCTGCTCGATGGCTCAATTTACCCGGTTGATTTGCAACACTACACCACCATGATTGTCCAGGGATTCGATTTGGGACTGCTGCTGCCGATTTCATTTGTGACCGGCTGGTTGCTTCTGAAAAAAAGACCAATGGGATTTTCAATGGGCGTTCCTTATATTGTCTTTCTTATGTTATTAATGACTGCCCTAACCGCCAAAATCATCGCCATGGGAATCAATGGTATGAACATCATCCCGGCAGTTTTTATTATTCCGGCAATCAATCTGATTACTATTTTATGCGCCGTTTTAATGGTGAAAAAAATCAAAGAAAACAGAATATAACTTCATTCAAACAAGAAATTAAAAAGATGACAGAACCAAAACCGCGAAATAAAATCCATCGTTCATTTGTTTGGTTTTTTGGTATAATTACGATTTCTATTCTGGTGGTCTCGTGCAGGGAAGGCATAAAAAGTGGAAAATTAATTTTAACCGAAGCCCGGCCGGAAAGCGGATTCAACTTTCCATATTTTCTGTTTATCTCCGATAAATTGAGTACTGAAAAAGAACTGGTATTGATTGTGGAGCCCAACAATTCAGGCTTTGCAGACAACGACCTGCAAAAACATATTGAAAAGGCCCAACGAACGGCCAGCAGGGAATTTTACACCGGAAATTACGTGGCCAGGAAACTCGGATATCCACTTTTGGTTCCGGTATTTCCACGTAGCCAAACCGACTGGAAAATTTATACTCATGCTTTCGACCGCGATGTGGCCCATCAGAAAAACAATGAGCTGGAGCGAATCGACCTTCAACTGCTGGGCATGGTAGAAGACGCCAAAAATAAACTTGCTGAAATGGGATTTCAATTAAACGAAAAATTCCTGATGACAGGCTTTTCTGCATCAGGAACATTTGTGAACCGATTTGCGGCGGTTCATCCCGAAAAAGTACTGGCAACCGCTGCCGGAGGCATAAACGGATTGCTCATTCTTCCGCTGGAACAATTGAATGACGAACCTTTAAACTTTCCGCTGGGAGTGAATGATTTTCAGGATTTATTTGGGAAACCGTTTAATGCCGAAGCATTTAAAAACACGCCACAGTTTTTGTTTATGGGCGAACGGGACGACAATGACGCCATTCCGTATGAGGACGGCTACGATTTGGATGAACGGGAACTGGTTTTCAAACTCCTTGGTGAAGATATGCAACCTGCCCGCTGGCAAAAATGCAGGGAAATTTACGGACAGGAAAACGTGAATGCGATAATAAAAACTTTCCGCGGAATTGGTCACGAACAACCCGAAGCGGTGAAGAATGAAATCGTAGCATTTTTCAAAAATCACATCAATTAAAGAATGTCGCATTTTTTCAATTTTGATTGGCGTCCGGGAAATATTTTGTCGGGTCAAATTAAAGTCAAATTTTTAAAAATTTCAGAAAATGGAAAAATCATTTCATGGGCGGAAATCCCGACAAAGTAAATTTCTATCTTTCGGAAATTAACCGCACAAAAGGGTTGATTTCTATCGAAAAACTGTTGGCACTGGCTTGCCTGAGCCGCAAACAGTTTGAACAAAAATTATCGGCACTGTGGGAACTTCTCCCAAGCAATTCCTGAAAACAGTGCGTTCTCAAAATACTTTGCACACCAAATTCAAACAAAAATCAGTATCATTCACGGCAGCCTCGTCGGATTGGATTTCCTGATCAACCATGATCTGAGTACTCCCACTGGTGCGGTTTTGTAAACCGTGCCTTGCTTTGCAAAAGCAAAAAATAGCAGATTTTGCCCTGTCGGACAAGGCACAAATTGCAAATTTGCACCAGCAAGGGGATGAGCAAGCTCAGCATAAATAATTACGGATTAAAAATTAGCGGGAAATAAATATTACTAAAAATACCACAAAAGCTCAAAACAAGATACTCTCTGATGGCAGCAATTTTTATTGGATTGTCAAGTTAATTTTTCGTCCAAGCCCAATTTCGACAAGCCTGTAAAGTGTCGAAAGTTGAATATCGCTATGTCCATTTTCAATTCTGGAAATAAAACTTTTTTTTGCTCCAATTTTATCAGCCAACTGTTCTTGAGTAAGTTGTGCCTGCCTGCGTTCTTCTTTAATAAGTTCTCCTATTGCAAAAGATTTTGCTTTAATCTCAAACTCAGTGCGTTTCTCAGTCCCAATTTTGCCATATCTTTCTTCAAGATGCTGATCAAATGTTCTAATATTTTTATTTGTTATTGTCATTATTTATTTAATTTTTGTTCATTAAAATATTCCTGCATAATTTTCTCAGCCTTCTCTATTTCCTTTGATGGTGTTTTTTGTGATTTCTTCTGAAATCCATTGAAAAGAACAACTAAACTCCCTCTGTCAAAACAGCAAAAAATCCTGTAAGTATTGCTTTCAAATTCAATTCGAATCTCAAAAAGTCCTTTTACACCTTCAATACTTTTAAAGAACCTGACCGGGATTCGTTCAATAATTGTAATCATAAAAAGCACTTCATCAATTTTATTCTTCACTTTTTCGTCAAGTGGTTCAAAAAAGTCATCAAAGTACTTTTTGTAAAATATAATTTTTCTGATTAATTTCACCTTGCAAAGTTAACTAATAATGGAACAAAAGCAATCTTTCTATTAAAAAAATGATATTTTAATTTGGCAGGATTGTTTGACCTTCTTTAGGCAAAGTTGAAAATTTAGTGTCTTGGTGCTTTAGTAGCAAATAAATGAAAACAGAACACCGATTACACGGATGAGCAGGCTCAACACGGATATTATAGACAAAAGTTCTGCGAAAATCTGCGGGAGACCACCTCGACAGGCATTTCGACAAGTTCAATGTATCACCCAGTACCCGGCACTTCGACAGGCTCAGTGTCCACTCAGTGACCGATAGAAGTAATCTGCGAAAATCTGAGGGAGAAAATCTGCGATAATCAGCGAGAAACAAGGAAAAGTTCATATTGAAAAGTTCGCACCAATTTCCTCCAATCTCTACCTAATCTCAACTCAATCCCAACTTAATCTCTATCAATCTCTTTATCCTCGCGCTTTCATTACAAAGAATTAAAACCTACCACCTTTTACACTACTTCTTTTCTGTTAAAACAGGGTACGGTTTATCATATCCTTTCATGGCATGCCAGAGAATCCGGTTGAAAGTGTCATCATCAATGCGATCGTAATCGCTCAGATCTTGCTCTATAGATTTTTCTGCCCAGTAACGTTGCTGTCCGCTCAAAGTGTGCAACGGAGGATTTATTTCATCAAGCGGAATATTGTTTTTCAATAACTTATAGGGTGTAAAATCGGGCGTTTCCGTAAAGCAGTCAAACATCGGTTCTGCTGCCAGATCAAGCTGATTCATAGGCGGAATGCCCAAAATATTTTCAATAGTTCGAACCATGTTTATCTGTGTGTAAAAAGTGGATATAACCTCGCCCCGTTTGGTGTAGGGGCTAATGACAAACCCTACGGTCCGGTGTCCGTCAATATGGTCTAAACCATTTTGCGGGTCATCTTCGGTTATCAAAATACAGGTCTCTTTCCAGAATTTACTGTGAGAAATGGCTTCGATAATCTGCCCGAGAGCGAGGTCATTGTCAGCCACCGCAGCGCGGGGAGTTTGCATGCCTGGTCGTGTTCCCGATGTGTGGTCATTGACCAGGTCCATGATGATAAAATTGGGAAAATTGTCATTTTTCTCAAACTCTTTCAACTCCTTGATAAACTGCGCTGCACGATATACATCGGGCACCTGAAGTGGAAAGCTCACATATGTCGGAGATGTATAGGGTCTTAGTTGTTCAAGATTTACTTCAGGTCGGATGGAAATCTTATTGGCTCCGCTTATGAAATCATTATAGATCTCAGTAAATGTTGCATTCGACGGAGTGATAACCGTCCTGGTAAATTCACCATAATTCCGGAATGTCAGTCCATTTTCCAACACATTATCCCAGATAAAACCCGAACTGGCATAAACCAGCGCATCATTTCCGTTCCACGGATAACTGCGAGTGAAATCACCAAATGATTTTTCCAGATAGCTTGTGGTAAAAGCCTCATTCGTCCACTGATGACCATCGGCGCTCACCACTCCGCTACAATTGAAATTATCCATCAAAACAAAGGTTTCAGCCAGTTTATGATGGTTTGGTGTAATTTCATAACCATAATGAACGAGACTGCTGTCGCCTTCCCCCTGCGGCATATCACCAAAAACCTGATCATAAGTCCTGTTTTCCTTGATGATATATACAACATGCTTAAAATGTGAAGTTTGTCCGGGAAGGTATGGAACTGCCACTTTTTCTTTTGCGTTTTCAGGCTGTTGTTTATAAAACGATACAAGAGAATTATTCTTTGAAACCGTTTTTGTCATTTCAGCTAATTGAGCGCTTCCCGGAACGGGAATAATCGAAATGCTTCCCCAGTGGTCGTAGGAACTGAAGCCGGGTCTGTCAGTCCGCGGGTTTCTTGAACCTGCCCCTTTCACATTGGCAACATACAGAAATGAACCTGACGAATTGACGGCAACTGCACCGGGATGCCAGCCCGTGGGGATATAACCGGCGACACGGTATGGTTTTTCAGCTTTAATCACACAAATGGCATTATCTGTTCCGTTTGCCACATATAAATATTCGCCGTCGGGTGAAACAGCCACGGCATTCGGTGAACTGCCAAAAGGAAGTTCATTATTCATGCGAACCGAAATCTCATCGGTAACTTCATCTGTTTCAGTATCTATAACGGAAATAATATCACTATTGGCACATGCAACAAACAATTTGGATTTATCGGGGCTGAATACCATTCCTGACGGGTGCAGCCCGACCTCAACATCTTTTATCTGAATATTTTTGGTCAGATCAATAACGGAAACAGAGCCATTATTGGCAATTCCGGTAGCCGGATCAACCAACACCTTACTGCCCGAAGTGTTGTACACCGGCTCGCCTTCTTTGGGTACCCGTCCGCCCCAGTTGGTAACATAAGCTTTGGCTTCCGATTTCAGCACAACATCATAGGGTGCAATTCCAACAGGAATTTCCGTTGCAGCGTTGTCTTCAAGATTTATTACAGCCAGGGAATTGCTACGGCTCAGCGTTATATACAGGTTTTTTTCCGCTTTATCGAAAGTGAACCCGACAGGCAGCGGATTACCGCCGATTTCAGGTTTCGGCATTTCAATGGACGTATCCCAGCTTAAAATATTGTTCTCGTCGAGATTCGCGACCAAAAGATGGTCTCTGGCATCGGAAACATAAATTTTACTGTTTTTTTCGGAATAATAAATACCGGTGAAAGATGCGCCGCTCCTGGGAAACGGCAACGACTGAAGAATGGTTCTGTCACCAAGCCGGATCAGTTCAAGCGAGTTCTTGTTTTTCACGATGACAAACCCTTTCCCGGGAATCAAAGCCAGGTCCACCGGGCGCCCCGGGAAATAGACCTGAAAGCCTGCCGGTTTCAGCAACTGATTGGTAGGCACCAGAATACTTCCGTCAGGTTGTGTGCCAATCTGGATTTTAGTGCTCTCGTTTTGAGCAAAAACAGCTGTTCCAATCAGAGAAACAAAGAGAACGGGTAAAACTGAATGGATACATTTTTTGAGAAGTGCTTTCATAATATTAATTTTTAATGTCAATCTTTTCTTTTTCCCTGTAATTCAGGCGGTCTTCGTCTCTTTCCTTACTTTCTCTGTACATGTCTTCCGAATCATCCATTACAGGAGACTCTTCCAGCGCCTTCCAGTCAAAATTTTCATCAAACGGATCGAGCGCCTTCTGCGGATCAAAAATCCTTGAATCGACCGAAATGGCTCTATAAGGCGTGTAGTCGGGAGTTTCAGTAAAAAAATCTGCAAAGTCATTTGCTCCTGCATCGTACTGGTTCAGGTAAGGTAGTCCTAAAATATTCCAGAAAGTTTTGAAAATACTTCCAAAGCTATAATGCACATGACTTACAAAATCCTTTTTAACCCACGGAGAGATAACCATTAAAATGCTGCGGTGAGCATCCACATGATCCACACCACCCTGAGCATCGTCTTCGGTGATAACAATCAACATATTTTCCCAATAAGGTGTGTGCGACAGGAATTCAATAATCCTTCCCACAGCTAAATCATTGTCAGCCATATAACTTTCACGAAACGGATATCCCGCTTCGGGGCGGTCACCAGCGCCATGATCCTGCGGAATAATTACAGTCATAAGTGACGGCATGGTTCCATTGCCGTTCATCCATTTCTCATTGAATTCTCTTTTAAACTGGTCAATGCGGAACTGATCGGGAATTGCCGTATTGTAGGTCGGATATGTTTTGGAAGTTCTGTCCCAGATTGGCTGCGGCAACGGAAAATTCACATAATGTCGTATTCCTTCATGCTTATATTGCACATCATAAATAGCCGGTTCAAACATGATACTAAAGCCAAAATTATAGAAATCAATTTCGTTTCGCTCAAGATGATCCCACATGGAACCCGCTTCATTGTATTCTTCGGGATAAATTGCACCCGCAGAGCTGTTCATACCATAAATTCCGGGCGCTTTCGAATCAAACTTAAATTTACGATTACCGCCATAACTGGCTGAAGTGCAGGTTTCAGTCCACTCATTAGGGTAAGTATTCACAAGCCAGCGATGCCCATCAGCAGAATGGTCGCAATCCACATAAAAATTATCGGAAATGGCAAATTCGTGAGCTAATTTGTGATGATTCACCATCACATCCGCATTTTCCACAATTTCAGTCCTTTTGTTATTTCTGAAAGTTGCGCCCAAACCGTATCGTGCCAGTTCAGGGTCTCCTTTTCCTTTTACAATCTGCCCGAAAACTTCGTCATAGGTGCGGTTTTCCTTTGAAATAAAAACAATGTGCTTTATCGGACTTTCTTTCTCGCCCGGATAGAGTGGCACAGGATTATTCTTTCTGTAGTCATATCTTGAAGAAGAAGCACGTTCAAAGTCAAAATTGTTGGAAATCACCTGCTCTGTATATTTTTTCAACTCCTTGTCCGTGGGAATATCCACGACCTGAACCGTTCCTTTCATCAGCGAACCAATATAACTTCCTTCAGGTCCCGGATTAAAAGTATATCCGCCATTGGGACCGCTGCCAAATCCTTTGGCATTGGCAACAATCAGCTTTTTACCGTCATTGCTCACCTTTAGTTTTGCCGGGAACCAGCCGGTTGGAATATAACCTGTCACCTCCAGTTTTTTCACATCTACCACGGCAACCGCATTAATTCCCGAGCAGGCAACAAACAACTTTTTATTGTCGGGGGAAAGCGCCAGACCAAAAGGAATTACGCCGCGAAACTGCTTAACCCTTTTATCGGGCTTGATATAAATCGTACTCTCAATAGTATCTTTTTCAATGGAAATTACTGAAATATTATCGTTGTTTCCGTTTGTAACAAACACATAATCATCGGTTGACACCAATGAATTGGGACTTGAGCCGCCTACGGCGGGAATCCCCTCAACAAGAGCACCCACCAGATTTCCGGTCTTCGTTTTGGCGACCACTTCCGGCTTTTCGGGATTTGCAAGACTTATGGTAAATACCGAGAAAGCTTCGGGCGAATTCATTTCTCCCAATCCCGGAACGGAAATACTGTCATTCTCTATTCCTTTTATCATCTCTTCGCTTCCATAGGCAAACGGCGGATATTTCAATGATTTTTCGACTAAGTTCTCTCTTGTAATCCCGTCAATCAGTGAATATTGGAACATTCCGACATTGGCAACATACACTTTTTGCTCATCGGGTGAAAGGCAAATTCCAAACGGATACCGACCGACCGGAACATTATGCTCAATTTCTTTCGTTTCCGTGTTGATAACTATCATCCGAAACCCAATCTGATCCACTGCATAGAGCTTTTTCCCGTCTTTGGAAAGCGCCATATCACCAATGTAGCCATCCGAATAATCCTGACTGTCTGAAACGAACGAGCAATCAATAAAGTCTTTCTTTTCACCGGTTTTCAAATCAAAAATATAAATCACATTTTCCTGTCCCCCTGCAACATAAACTTCGCTGTTGTCATTCGATACAGCTAATCCCATAAAAACGGAAGCTAAAATTCCCTTATCCGTTGCATGTCCCGGCGGGATTTGCTGCACTTCAGGATTATCCGATAAAATATTCCTGATTATCGAAATAGAAAGCGGGCTTGTTCCTGAGTTTGCCGTGATGACTGTATTCCCGTCAGGACTAAGCTTTAATCCGTAGGGATGCGGTGCAACCACAATGCTTTTCCCGGCAGGTGCAACAATTCGTCCGTTGGGAATGATGGTTTCCCCTGTTTGATCAATGGCAGTAAAACGATCGCCGGCGGGAGCATTTATAATCCAGGGATCATTTTTTTTGTCTGGACTGCATGAGCTCAAAACAAAAACAAAAAAGAGCAGCGAAGCAGAAATGACTTTAAATTTCATGTGAATTGATTTATTAAATTTTTATAAGATATTTGCTCAGACATAATCAGCAGTAAATCATGCTTTTCACAAACCGAGCAATGTGAATATCAGCCCATTACCCAATCAGAATTTTCCAATATCAGTAAGTGAGGTCAAGGTATTACATTTATTTTAAAGAAAAACAATAATTCCGGTTTTTTTTGGAAAAAAAGTGAAACCTTATTTCCATTGCATAACCTTAATAATAATGCATTCTTCTCGCCATACCCATGACCTTATTTTGTGTGTTTTTCAGAATATCTTTTCACTATTACAAGAAAACCATAAATCCTTCAATAAGGTAGTAAGGTTTTAATTTAGTGTGGCTCTCATTAGTTACCAAGGTTGAAAAATATGATTTTTTGGAGAAAAAGGTTTCAAAAACTTGCTTTATACCTTGCCCAACAGGGCAGAAATCTGTTATATCCTATCTTTCATTCATTACCATAAAACCACAAAAAAAACAGTTTTTACCGCCTGTGCAGTACTTTTTGCTTTTGCAAAGCAAGGCTTTACGCCAACGTATGATACCTTGATGATTACTCCCGATTTATTGCTTCAAAATTTAACAAAATGCTCTTGCTGTATTAATCAGATAGTTTTATCTTTTATTTTCAAATAATGCTCTTCTGTTTATTTTATTTCTCTACCTTTGGAAAGGTAAAATGACTATAAAAAAATTAGACATCATGAGAGATTTTGAAAATTGGGAATTAGATAAACTATCAGACTACATCGTTGACAAGCATCACACTTACACACGAAATGCGATAATAAACATTCGCCAACTGAATAAAGAAGCTGTAGAAAAATCGGGTGTTGCCTTTCCTGAATTGAAAGAGATTTCTTCTACTTTCGAAGAAACAGCAAAAGCTATTGAAGACCATTTGGCAGGCGAAGAAAAATATCTTTTTCCCTACATTAAGAAGATGCTGGCTGCAAAAAAAGAAGCTGAAATTTTGCCTATTCCCGGTTTTGGTTCTCTTGACAAGCCTTTAAAACAACATGTGGAAGAGCATGACCATGTAAAAGAATTGATGCAGAAAATAAAAGCTTTTAGTAAAGACTATGTTGTTCCTGAGGGCGCCATGAATGCGCACAAGACCTTGTATCAAGCATTGGAAGCTTTAGAAAAGGATTTGCAACAACATATTTATTTAGAAGATGATATTCTTTTTGGTCGTTCCATCGAATTGGAAAAAGAAGTTGTTGGATTTGGTGAATAAACACAGGACTAATATTTAGTATTACTTTTTTTATTGTAATATTTTCTTAATAAACTTCTTTACCTGCTTTTTAAGTTAAAAAGAAGGGTTGAAACACACATTTCTATCTGTTCTTTTGGTTTCAAAAACCGCAGGAAACAGAGCGAATAGCAAGTGGATAATATCCCTTAAATTATTGGTAAAGGAATACATAAAGCAGAAATAACGACTGTTCTGGAGATGAAACTACCTGAAAATAATCAGACAATCTGCAAAAGATACATCTCCCAAAAGCAAAATCATTTGTCACGCTTCCTTGACCAATTTGCATGGTGCTTTAATGAAATCTGGAAGAAATAAAACTTTCAAAATCAAACGTGCATAAAAACCTGTTAGTCAGAATCTATAATATAGAACTCAAAGCCGGCCGGCACCTGTCAAAATCTGCAACGCATGTGACTGAATAGCGTTCAAAAGCAATTTTTGCAGGTATTTTTGCTGCTTTTCGCCAATAAAACCCTAATTTGGCGCTCCAAAAATCAAAAAAGTATGCAACGAAAATTACTTTTGGGCGTTGAAGCTATCGGGCAGGCAGCCATTGATGCCGGAATATCAGGGGCTTATGGCTACCCCGGAACACCTTCAACCGAAATTACCGAATATATTCAGCTGAGCAAAACCGCAGTGGAACGAAACATTCACCGGGAATGGTCTGCCAATGAAAAAACCGCATTAGAGACCGCTTTGGGCATGTCGTATGCCGGCAAACGCTCGCTGACCAGTATGAAGCATGTTGGACTGAACGTTGCTGCCGATGTTTTTATGAACATGGCAATCACCGGTATTCATGGCGGAATGGTGATTGCCGTTGCCGACGATCCATCGCAGCACTCGTCACAAAATGAGCAGGATTCGCGGTTTTACGGAAAATTTGCCATGATTCCCGTTTTTGAGCCTTCCACCCAGCAGGAAGCATACGACATGACCTACGAAGCATTTGCATTTTCGGAAAAAACCGAACTGCCAGTAATGATACGTATTCCCACGCGATTAGCACACTCCCGCTCAGGCGTTGTACAAAAGCCGGTGCAACCGGAAAATTCGCTCCGGCTGCCCAAAAACCTGATGCAGTTTATGCTGCTTCCGGCGTATGGCAGAAAATATTATCAAAACCTGCTGGATAAGCAGGAAGAACTTGTAAAACTGTCGGAGGAATCCGGTTATAATCAATACATTAACGGAGAAGACAAAAGTCTGGGAATTGTTTGCTGCGGCATTGCCTACAACTATCTGATGGAAAATTTTCCAGATGGGAAATGCCCCTATCCCGTGGTGAAAATCACACAATATCCGCTGCCAGAAAAGATGCTACAAAAGCTTGAGAATCAATGCGGGCGGTTACTGATTGCCGAGGATGGCTATCCGATTGTTGAAGAGCTGCTTACCGATTTTTTCAAAAAGGGAACCCGGGTTTCCGGGCGTCTTGACAGCGCTTTGCCCCGCCGCGGCGAGCTCAATCCTGACCATCTGGCAAAAGCATTGGGAATTTCTAAGGAGGAACCGCTTAAAGTACCCGCTTCACTGGTTGGCAGACCGCCGTCACTTTGTGCCGGCTGCGGACATCAGGATACATATAACGCGCTGAATGAAATCATTGCTGAGATTGGTAACGGCAGGATTTTTTCCGATATCGGCTGCTACACTTTAGGCGCTTTGCCGCCCTACAATTCCATCAACACCTGTGTGGATATGGGCGCTTCAATCACCATGGCAAAGGGAGCGGCAGATGCCGGACTTTCGCCTGTTTTTGCTGTAATCGGCGACTCCACTTTCACCCATTCGGGAATTACCGGATTGTTGGACTGCGTGAACGAAAACAGCAATGTCAACATTCTGATTGTGGATAATGAAGCCGTTGCCATGACCGGCGGACAAAGCTCGGCAGCCAAAGGGCGAATCGAAAAAATTTGTGAAGGTGTGGGCGTTGCACCGGAGCATATCCGCATATTTGTTCCGGTCAAAAGAAACCACAACCTTATGGTGAATATCATTCGCGAAGAGATGGCTTTTAACGGCGTTTCGGTAATGATTGCCCGCAGACCGTGTGTACAGCAAATTGCAAAAATGAAAAAATTGAAAAGAGCAAAAAATCCGGCATAAAATGAAAACAGACATCATACTTGCAGGCGTCGGCGGACAGGGAATTCTCTCCATTGCTGCATCATTGGGCGCAGCTGCACTCAACGAAAACTACTACCTGAAACAGGCAGAAACCCACGGCATGAGTCAGCGCGGAGGCGCAGTGGTTTCCCATCTGCGCATCGCCAGCACTCCCATTTTCTCTGACCTGATTCCGGCAGGCACAGCAGATATTATACTTTCCGTTGAGCCGATGGAATCGTTGCGCTACCTGCCCTATCTCTCTCCCAAAGGTACGCTGGTTACAAACACGGCTACCTTTGTAAATATTCCCGATTATCCCGAACTGGAACAATCGTTTGAAGAGCTGAGTAGCAGCATAAATATCATTCGGATTGATGCCGATCGCATTGCACGTGAAACCGGTAATCCCAAAGCATCAAACATGGTGATGTTGGGCGCTGCATCGCCTTTCATCGAAATCCCCCACCCCATTATCATCCATGGCATTGAAACTATTTTTAAAAAGAAAGGCAAAAAAATCGTCCAACAAAACATTGACGCATTCCATGTCGGCAGAGCGTTTGCAATGGAGAAAAACAACGAGAGATAAGTTGGGAAACAGCTATAGAACAATAGCTTAACAAGGTATAGAAACTTTGTGTCTTAGTGCCTTTGTGGCAAAACTAAAAAGAGCCAACACATAATCCCTGCATAAAAATTTCAATAAAACAGAACACTGATGACACGGTTGAGCAAGCTCAACACGGATATTTACGGATTAAAAATCTGCGAAAATTCGCGAGATTAGCAGGAGATCACTTCGACACACTTCGACAGGCACTTCGACAAGCTCAGTGCATCGCTCAGTGTTCGGTAGGCAGGTTTTAGTGGCAAAAAATTGTAAGTTTAAAAATACCACAAAAAGTATAATCCGATGCTTTCGCTGTTTCTATGACAAAAAGCTTATTTTTGAAATGTGAGTAACTACAACATCAAAAAGATGAAAACGGCAGAAAAATCATTTTTACTATGGCTGATTTTTGGAACAATTTTTCTTTTTTCCTGCAAAACGGAAAAGAAAACAGGTGAAACTCAGCAATCCGTCCTTTGGCAACAGGGAGCCGGAAAATACAACAACTACCGGATACCATCCATAATCGTTACGCAAAAGAGAACGTTGCTGGCATTTTGCGAGGGGCGTGAAGCCGGCGATTCGGGGGATATTGATCTGCTGCTGAAACGTTCGGAAGACAACGGGCTGACCTGGGGCAAGGAGCAGATTGTCTGGAATGACGGACAAAACACCTGCGGCAATCCCTGTCCGGTGGTAGATGAAGTGACCGGGCGCATCTGGCTGTTTCTCACCTGGAACAACGGGAAAGACAGCGAAACAGAAATTATTCATAAAACTGCTGCATCACCCCGGCTTCCTTATGTTTGCTTCTCCGATGATGATGGCATCAGCTGGTCGGAACCGGAGAGTCTGGCAGAATCCTGCCGCGACACTTCCTGGGGATGGTATGCCACCGGACCGGGCGTCGGCATTCAGCTAAAAACCGGAAAACACAAGGGGCGGTTAGTCATTCCGGCAAATCACAGCTATGATGATCCCGAAGGAAACATCAGAAACGGTCCCTACGGTTATGGGGCGCATGTACTGTTTTCGGACGACTACGGCAAATCATGGCAAATGAGCGATCCGATTAAACCGGGCTGCAACGAAAGTCAGGTGGCTGAACTTTCTGACGGAACTTTAGTGATGAATATGCGCTCATACAACAGACAGCATTGCCGCGCAGTCAGTTTCAGCAAAGACGGCGGCGAAACATGGTCGGAAATTGAGCACGATTATCAGTTAGTGGAGTCAGTTTGCCAGGCAGGTTTTCTGAATTATGGTGAATTTGATGGAAGTCAGCTGCACCTGTTTCTCAATCCGGCAGTTCCGTCGGGAAGGCATCACCTGACACTAAAAGTCAGTTTTGACGATTGCCGGAGCTGGAGCAACAGCAAGCTGATTTATCCCGGTCAGTCAGCATACTCCGCTCTAACCAGAATGGCAAACGGAAAAATCGGGTTATTTTTTGAAGCCGGGGAAAAAAGCGCCTACGAAAAACTGATTTTTATTGCCATTGAGCCGGATGAGTTGTTTACCCCGGGAACAGTTTTAGAAGAAATATAACCTCATGCAAAAGTGTAAATTTTTGCACATTTGCATGAAAAATCCAACAAATGAAGCATATTCTCTCCATTCTATTCCTTTGTTCACTCATTTTTGGAGTTTCTGCCAACAATAACTATCTTAATTTTTCATCACTATCCGAGCTTCCTCCCAATTCAGGTTATCAAACCCAGCCCGGTCTGGCGGGCGCTTATGCAGGAATCGACAATGATGTTTTAATCGTTGCCGGCGGAGCCAACTTCCCCGATAATGTCCCCTGGAAAGGCGGTTCAAAAGTTTATTACGATGAGATATTCATCTTGAAGAAAAACGGTCAGGATGACTATTCCTGGAAGAAAACGGATATAAAAATTCCCCTTGCATCGGGCTATGGCGGCGCTGTTTCAACTTCCGGCGGATTATTCTGCTTTGGCGGAAACACAAGTGATAAATGCATTTCCGAAAGCTGGTTTATCCGTTATTTTTCAGAAAATGAAACCGTAGAGATTTTATCCGGTCCGCGGCTGCCGGTACCGCTAACCAATTTCGCCTATGCCAAAGTTGATAACAAATTGTTTGTTGCAGGCGGAATCTCTTCTCCTGATGGTCCTTCGCAAAATATTTTTCTTTCGTTAGACATCTCAAAGCCAAATCCTTTGGAATGGAAATGGGAAGAATTGCCGGGATGGGAAGGTGCGTCCCGTGCTTATGCAGTTGGGGCAGCACAAAGTAACGGCATCTCCAATTGCTTCTATCTTTTTTCTGGAAGAAATCTGAAAGAAAACGGGGAAATTGAAGTTCTCTACGATGCGCATGTTTTTGATCCCTCACAGAAAAAATGGAGTTTGATTTCCGAAGGAAAAGACAACGAATTCCCTTTTATGGCAGGAACAGCTTTTCCGGTTGGGGCAAACAGTATAGTTTTCACTTCCGGCGCCGATGGACAACTGATGAAAAAGCAACTGCAAATTGAAAAACAAATCAGGGAACTGCAAAATATTTCCGAGAAATCTCAGAAAATTCAGGATGAACTGCAAAACGCAGAAAACAACCTGTTGGAGCATCTGGAAACTCATCCGGGATTCGGAAATCAGGTTGCCGTTTTTAACACAATAACCCGGCAGGTTTATCCCATTGCCGAGCTCCCGGCAACCGGTCAGGTAACAACAACAGCGGTGCGCTGGGGAGATGATTTTGTGATTCCTTCCGGTGAAATCAGACCGGGAATCCGCACAAATAACATTTTAAAAATCACCATAAAAAAAGATATCCGCCATCTGAAATATCTCGATTTTATCGTCATTGCCCTCTATTTCGGTATTCTTGGCTGGATGGGCTGGTTTTTCTCCAAACGACAGAAAAACACCGACGACTATTTTAAGGGCGGAGGCAGAATTCCCTGGTGGGCTGCCGGACTGAGCATTTTTGGCACTGCGCTGAGTGCAATCACTTTTATGGCAATTCCAGCCAAAACTTTCGCAACAGACTGGTCATATTTTATGCTGAATATGACCATCTTCCTGACCGCTCCGATTATCATTTTTCTCTTTATCCCGTTTTACCGAAGGCTGAATGTTACTTCAGCCTATGAATTTCTTGAAAACCGTTTCAATCTTATCATCCGGCTGATTGGAAGTCTCTCCTTCATTTTATTTCAGGTGGGAAGAATGGGCGTTGTTCTTTTTCTGCCGTCCATTGCATTGAACGTGGTTACCGGGATTGATATTTTTATCTGCATCGCACTTATGGGGTTTGTCAGCCTGATTTACACGATGATGGGCGGAATTGAAGCGGTAATCTGGACAGATGTCATGCAGGTTATTGTTCTGTTGGGCGGTGCCGTTTTATCGTTGATACTGATAATAATCAGCATTGGTGGCGGCTTTCCGGCTGTTGTGGATGTTGCTGTCCAAAATCAAAAATTTAATGTTTTCGACTTCACTTTTTCGTTAAAACAGCCGACTGTCTGGGTGATGCTTTTGGGCGGTGTTTTTGCCAACATCATTACCTACGGAACCGACCAGACGATGGTGCAGCGCTACATGACCACTAAAACCGAAAAAGAAGCCCGGCAAAGCGTCTGGACAAATGCCATTCTGACGATTCCGGCTACCCTGATTTTCTTTTTTATAGGCACGGCGCTGTTCGCTTTTTACTATTTTTTCCCTGACGCAATGAATCCAACATTTCAAAACAATGACGCCGTTTTCCCGTGGTATATTGCTTCCCGGCTACCGTCAGGTATTGCCGGAGTATTGATTGCCGGAATTTTTGCTGCCGCCATGGGCACAACCAGCAGCAGCATGAATTCAGCAGCAACTGCTTATACTACCGATGTTCACTTTCGTTTTGGCTGGGGGAAAAGCTCCGATCAGCTGAAATTAGCCCGAATGGCGACTCTGGTTATTGGAATCACCGGAACGCTGTTTGCCTTTATGATGGCAACCATGAATATTCAGTCTCTCTGGGATGAGTTTCAAAAAGTTTTAGGTTTGGTAATCGGCAGTTTGGGTGGAGTTTTTCTTTTGGGAATTCTTTCAAAACGAGCCAATTCCACTGGCGCTATTATCGGAATCGGAGTAAGCATAATTGTGCAGATTTTTGTGGCTACACACCAGCCGGTTCATCTTATAACCTATTCAGCCACAGGAGTAATTTCATGTTTTATTGCAGGATGGACGGCAAGTTTTCTATTTAAAAAACAGAATAAAGGCGCTTTTTGAGCATTTTTAAATATCTTTAACCCAAACCATTAAAAACCACAATTATGGAGCGCAGAGACTTTTTAAAAACTACCGGTACGCTGGCTACCGGGGCTTACCTCGCAGGGACGGCACTGACATCCTGCCTTGCACCGGCAACTCCCAAAAATAAACTTCCCCGCTGGAGGGGGTTTAATCTGCTGGATTTTTTCTCCCCATTTGACTGGAGCAGAGGGCGCAACCGCATGGGCACAACCGATGATGACCTGAAATGGATAGCCGACTGGGGCTTCGATTTTGTCCGGCTTCCCATGGCATATCCCCGCTATGTAACTTATGAGCACTTTAACAATATCACCCCTGACGAAGTGCTTAACTTCAATGAAGAAGTGATTGATCAAATCCAGCAGCTTGCCGACAGAGCCAATAATTACGGACTGCACGTCAGTCTGAACCTGCACCGTGCTCCGGGATTTTGCATCAACGCGGGATTCAATGAGCCGTATAATCTCTGGAAAGACCGGGAAGCACAGGATGCTTTTTATGAACACTGGAGCATGTGGGCAAAGCGGTTTAAAAATTATTCACGCGGGCAGGTCAGTTTTGATCTCGTCAACGAGCCTTGTATGCGCGAAGATATGAATGACCAGTTCTCAAATTCGGGTGCAGTTCCGGGCGGAATATATGCAGAAGTTGCCAAGAAATCACTGGAAATTATCCGCAGCCACAATCCCGATCACCTTGTTATTGCCGATGGTAACAATGTAGGTAGCGACCCGATTCCCGAAATCTTCGATCTCGATATTGGACAAAGCTGTCGCGGCTATTTCCCGCATTATGTTTCGCACTACCGCGCCTCCTGGGTCTGGAAAAACCCGGATGATGCGCCCATGCCGGTCTGGCCCGGTGTCATCGACGGGAAAAACTTCAGTAAAGCAAATCTTGAAGAAATTTATGCTCCGTGGATTGATGCGCTAAACAAAGGCGTGGGAGTGCACTGCGGAGAATGTGGTTGCTACAATGAGACGCCCCACGAAGTTTTCCTTGCCTGGTTTGAAGATGTGCTGAGCGTGCTGACCGAACATGAAATCGGATATGCGCTCTGGAATTTCAGAGGTGATTTTGGGATCATGGATTCCGGCAGAAAAGATATTGAATATGAAGATTGGTATGGTCATCAGCTTGACCGTAAATTACTTGAATTATTGAAAAAATATTAGAAGTATTTCCGAAGATTACCTGAAGGAGCAAAACCTCAGTTTTCAACAATAATGAAAGTTTTGAAAGCTGTTGGAGGACAACTAAAAATAAGCCCGATGAGTGCTTAAAAAAAATAAGCTTCCGAAAAAATCTTACCAAAAGTGACAAAATCCTAAAATAGGATATGAAAACAAATTTGAATTTTAATATATTTGCTCTGTGGAGAAAATAGGAGAAATAGAAATTCAAGTTGTTGGAAAGTCGGGAAATATGGATTTAACTCCCGACAACTATGACATACGACAAATAGCAAACATATTGCAAAATGTTGAGGATTTACTATACCCAAACAATAAGAAAGACAGACCTCTTATAACTTACGATATTGAAGCTGGTTCTGTAAGACATATTTTCAGAACACCAATTCAATACATTATTGGGTTTAGCGCTGTTTTAGGACAAATACAAGGGAACAACTCCATAGATTTTCTCGACTTAAAAACAGCAAGAGCAATAGAAAACATTCAACAATTATCTCAGCAGAAAAATTATTATTTTGAGTTTAGAACCTCTGTTAAACAGGAAGTTGAATTGTCAATAAATCCAGACACAAAATTTTTTAGAACAGAAAACCTATGGGTAGATGCAGAATTTTATTTTTATGGCATTCTTACAGATGCAGGTGGAAAAAGTAAAGTTAACATCCATTTAGATACTTCTGATTATGGCTTATTAACTATAGAAACTGAAAAAGATTTTTTAGAGGGGCAAAAGCAAAACTTATTGTATAAGAAATTTGGAGTTAGAGCTTCAGGAAAGCAAAATACTGAGACTGGCGAAGTTGATACAAAATCACTTTCTTTAATTGAGCTGATTGACTATAATCCAAAATTTGACTCCGATTATCTTGATTCTCTAATCAAAAAGGCAAAGAAGAGCTGGAAAGGTATTGATACAGACGAATGGTTTAATAATTTAAGAGGTGAGTATGAAGCATAGTGTTTTGCTTGACACCAGTTTTTTTGTCCGACTCTTAAATGACAAAGATATTCTGCATAAAAATGCAAAAGGGTATTTTAAATATTTTTTGGAAAACGATATAACACTAAAGATATCGACAATTTCTATCGCTGAATATTGTGTTAAAGGTAAAATAGATGAACTGCCTCTAATAAATTTACAAATTATTCCTTTCAATTTAAATCATGCTGTTAGAACCGGAGAATTCGCAGAGGCTATATTTGAAGAAAATAAGATTAGAATTGAAAAAATTACTCCAAGAGCAATAATTCCAAATGATTCAAAATTATTTGCACAAGCAGACATAGACAAAGAGATAACCCATTTTGCAACTTCGGATGCAAGAACTAAAAATACAATGGCAACACTCAAAAGGCAAATTTTACCGAAATTTGACATAATAGATATCTCTATACCACATAACGAAACATTCGGAATAATAGATTTTGGCTAAAGAACAGGCTCTACTAAACTGTATAAATGTAATGTATGTGAAAAAGTTAAGAATTTAAATTAACGAAAAACTGACATATCAGCAAAACTGATAAAACAAAGAGAAGAATTTAGTGAGATTTTGTGTCTTTGGGACTTAGTGGCAAAATCCTACAGTTCAAAAAAGACAAAATATAGCAGCTAATTTCTGGGAGAGTTCAGTCATTCATCCTGATAATTTTTGCAATTCTCTGTTTATTACATAATTTTACGCATAGTTTCATATATAAAACGATATTGATAAAAACAGAATCAGATGAAAAAAATTGGATTGTTTGTCATCGCATTAATTTTTTCCCAGCTGACATTTGCTCAGCCATTTGAGCTTACACCCAACTATGATGAGAGTAAAGTGCCTGAATACAAGCTCCCTGATGTTCTAAAAACATTCAGTGGCAGAGAAATTAAAAATGTACGGCAGTGGGAAAAGGTTGGCAAGCCCGAGCTGCTGAACTTTTTCTCCAACAATGTTTACGGCAAGGTGCCCGGCAAACTTAAAATCTCAAAATGGGAAGTGGTTGAGCAAAGCGATAATGCACTGAATGGCAAGGCAATCCGCAAACAGGTTGATCTCATTTTCAACAAAAACGGAAAAACACTCTTTTTCAATGTGCTCATTTATCTCCCAAAAAATATTGAAAAAGCGCCCTTGTTTTTAGGTTATAATTTTTATGGGAACCACACTGTCTGCGATGATGTAAACATCCGTATTTCAGACGCCTGGACACGCGATAATGACTCCTTCGGAATTTCAAACAACAGGCTTACCGAAAAATCCAGGGGAGTACGAAAAGAGAGGTGGCAGGTAAACAAGCTTATTGATGCGGGCTACGGGCTGGCAACCATTTACTATTGCGAGGTTGACCCCGACAGGGATGATTTTTCAGATGGCATTCATCCCCTGCTCTATTCAAAAAACCAGCAGCGTCCGGATGCCAACGAGTGGGGCGCAATTTCCGCCTGGGCATGGGGTTTGAGCCGAGCAATGGATTATCTGGAAAAGGATAAGGATGTGGATGCATCAAAAGTGATCGTTTTCGGGCACTCCCGTTTAGGTAAAACTTCGCTCTGGGCAGGCGCTTCCGATGAACGGTTTGCCGGTGTGATTTCCAACAATTCGGGATGTGGCGGTGCAGCGTTGTCCAAGCGCGAATTCGGGGAGACCATTGCCCGGATCAACAACAGTTTTCCACATTGGTTTTGCCGGAATTTCATGAATTACAACCGGAATGAATATGCCCTGCCGGCAGATCAGCATGAGCTGCTGGCGCTGATTGCCCCGCGTCCGCTCTATGTTGCAAGCGCTGAAGAAGACCAGTGGGCTGACCCGCGTGGCGAGTTTCTCTCAGCTTACCATGCAACGCCGGTTTATAAACTGTATGGGAAAACCGGAATTTCTTCGGCAGAAATGCCGCCGGTTAATCAACCGATTCAGAATACGGTAGCCTACCACATCCGCACCGGAAAGCATGATGTTACCGCATACGACTGGGAGCAGTATATCAAATGGGCAAATGAGCAGGTTCTGAAGAAATAATTCAATTTTCACAGAACATTATTCGGCAGTTGTAGGACCGTGAACCACTAATGTTCCGTCATCAAGCACTTCCATATAGTCAATGAAAACCACCCGGTTATTTCCCGTTGCCGATGTTCTTCCGTGATAAACACACAACATACTTTCGCCATCGGGTGAAACAGTTATGGAATTATGTCCGGTACCGGTTACAATCCCGCCCTGCTGCACATTTTTCTGCAACACCGGATTGTTTGATGCTTTCGTAAACGGACCAAAGGATTATCAGATGTTGCATAGCCCACGGCATAGTTCTGTCCGCCAAAATAGTTGGCTGAATACATCATATAATAAAGGTTGTTCCTTTTAAAAATGAAGGAGCCTTCCGTCCAGCGGCGGTTTATTTCACCGGAAGTAACCGAACGGCTCTCCCACTCCGCCTGCTCATCTTCCATCGAAACAGGTGGTCTGAGCAGCAGTTGCGGCTCACCAATAACAGCTGAAAAATCGGGCTGCAATTCCACGCCGTAAATCCAGCTCTCCTCAATTTCATCAAACATCCCTTTGCTGCGTGCCCATTCCGACAATTCTGTTTCAACCGGATGCTTGTAGCAACATCTTGAGTAATACAAATATACCTTTCCCTCATCAAAAAGAATATTGGCATCAATTATCGGATATCCCGGGTCAAACAGGGGTCTGTTGAGCAGATCAACATAAGGTCCCGTGGGTTTGTCTGAAACAGCCATGCCAATCCTGAAGTTTTCTAATTCATTTGTGGGATTTTCACGCCAGTCGGCGCTGTAAAAAAGATAGAACTTCCCTTCATGCTCATACAGCTCCGGTGCCCAGAAATTTGCAACAGACCACGAAGTATCAGTATTCCCACGGAAAATTATGCCTTCATCCTTCCACTCTTTTAAATCGGCTGAAGAATACATTTTAAATCCGTCCTTCACACCGCCCGTACCTGTCATATAATATTTTCCATCTGAAGCTTTCAAGATGAAAGGATCGCCAAATTCAACAGGCAGCGGATTATTAAACTGAATTTTCTCATTTTTAGGACTGCAACCGTTCATAAGAATCACAACCACTGTCAGGCATAAAATGTATTGAAACTTCATTTTGAATAATTTAACCTTATCACTAAATTTCTGCATAAACATAAGTCTAATTTTTGAAAACCGGCGCCTTCCATTCATGGGACGGAGAGTTGCCTTCCACATGGGGCCAGCCATCTTTCCACTGCACTTCATCAAGCATGAGTTTTCTGCCTTTTGGGTCATTTTTATCTATAGCATGATAAAAGATCCAGGTTTTCCCGGAATCATCCTCAACAATATCGGAATTGTGTCCCGTCCCCACAAACCGTTCATTTCCACGAATAATCACTTCATGCTGATTCTCATTCATACTTTTACCGCCTCTGTTTTTATACGGACCGAATAAATTCTGCGATCTGCCAACCACGGTTGTGTATGTACTTTTAACTCCTTCGCAGCAGGAACCTATTGAAGCAAAAAGGTAATACCAATCCTTCCTTTTATAGATATAAACTCCTTCGTAAGCAGTGCCGGCAATCTGCTGTTTTTCTGCACCGGGTTTTATTTCCAGTCCGTCTGAAGTGAGTTCAATGGCATAAATTCCGCGAAAACTTCCCCAGAAAAGAAAACGTTTGTCGTTTTCTTCGACACAAAACGGATCGATAGAGTTTTGCACCTGAATTTCATTACTTCTGAAAAGTTTTCCATGGTCAGTGAAAGGTCCTTCGGGAGAATTGGCAGTAGCAACACCAATACCGCAAGTCCATTCGCCACCCCATACTGACATGGAATAGTAAATCACATATTTCCCGTTTATGTAATTAATTGCCGGTGCCCACAACCCACCTTTGGGTTCAAAGGTCGGACGGGTTTCATCGGTGAATGCGGTTCCAGTAAATTCCCAGTTTATCAAATCCTTTGACTTATGAATCGGGATGTTTCGGATGTCTTCTGTTGCATAAAGATAAAACCAGCCGTCCGGGGCTTTGATTACGGTAGGGTCAGGCAAACTTTTTATCACAACCGGATTTTGATAAATGTGTAGTTTATCATCTGCTCTCGGTTTTTCTTTTGCACAGGCAACCATCGCAGCCAACACCACTAACAGAGTTGCAAGAAATCCTGATTTTTTTAGCTGAATTCTCATTTTACATAATTGGATTTTATTTCGTGATCGCAATGTTTTTATGCATGCTAAAAAAATTCTCATACAAATTATTCAACAACCATCATCAGCAAGAAAAAGAGTTCCCGCAAATGAGCGCAGACTGTCCCTATAAATTTTCACTCAGTTTTAAAAACGATTAGTGAGAAGCTTTAAAATAATTGCTTATCTCACTGTTTATCTTTCTGATCTG
>CAYNOQ010000027.1:0-27493 GCA_964398855.1 uncultured Mariniphaga sp.
TCCATTCAGTAAAGTTACGCATTTTCCTGTTTGGTTCTGGCTTGTCCAGGTTAGGAATTGGGAATTAAGATAAGAAGACTTTGTGATACTTAGTGATTTTGTGCTTTTGTGGCGGAAAATTAAAAGATAATTCACCACGGAGGACACAGAGATGCACAGAGAAAAGAGATTGGCTATTGGCTATTGGCTATTGGCTATTAGCTAAAGGCTAAAAGCTAAGGGCATAAAAGCTCTGCGAGAATCAGCGGGAGATCACTTCGACAAGCTCAGTGCCCGGCAGCCAGCTGAAGGGTTCTGCGTAAATCAGCGAGAAACGGAAAATGAGATAAGAAAACTTTGTGAGACTTAGTGCCTTAGTGGCAAAAATTCAAGAAAATTCACCACAGAGAACGCAGAGAAGCACAGAGAAAAATTTAGTGGAATTTGGTGCCTGCCAAAATTCTATGTTATAATATTGGTGTATAATTATGACCTACTTTATTATATTTTTCTATATCAACACTGCCAGGCTCAGAAGTATCAAAATAAAACCCATAACCACGATCAGAATCCAAAACATATTTACAGTTTTTGCCATTTTCATCACACTCTTTTTTATAGCTATATCTCCAGGCAACATGAATGCCTTCACCCTTTCCACTATTATACATTTTTCGCATGATTTCTGGCCATGTATTAAATGCTCCACCCATTTTTGAGTAAAGAATATTGATTTTATCTAATGTTATTCCATTATTAACTTTGAAGTCTGCAAGACTTTCAGACGAAATCACTAATTCTGAAAAGTTAGGGCAATTAGAATCATTCAGCTCAACTGAAGTTATACTGTTCCCATCTACATGCATTTCAATTAAGTTAGGGCAATCAATTAATTCAATTTCTCTTCTGCCAAAAGTATCATACTTTATTTTTGAAGAAGAGACATTGTTTAGCGTAAGCTTTTTCATGCCGACATCTGATGATCTTTCATAGATCACATATAAATTAAATCCTGACACAATAAATTTTGCATCAGGAATGGTTGTTTTATTGCCTATAGTAAGCCATCCGTTAAGTTTATTTTGATTTCCGGTTAATTTAAATTTGTTAGCTACAATATCTACATTACTCAAATCACCACTTCCGGTAATTGTTAGCGTTCCACCTTCACTATCACGCACATTTACACCTGATATCTTATTCATGGTGTTGATTGTTGCCGATTCAACACTCCTAAGATATAATGCACCTATTTCGGATTGTTTAACATCTATTGTAAGATCTTTATTTGAGCTTTCTCTTTTATTAATATCAATACCTGGACTACTTTTAGCAGACAAAATGAGTTTGTTAATATGCTTGCTGGCAGAGAAATCTCGAATATAGTCATTGTTAATTTCAATTTCACTTACTTTTGCACCACAATCCAATGCCCATTTCCATTCTCCCGGCAAATGGTGATTTCCTACAACCATCTTTTTTGTATAACTGTTATTCTCGCGGATAAAAACTTGAAAAAATGGCTTGTTGTCATAGGTTGAACCGGCAGATATCATAAAAGAGAAAATATCTTGTGTCATTATTTGATATCCCCATTCTACAGAAGAATCTTTAGTAAGCCACACAAAACTATCTGACCAGTCTTTGCCTGTAACAGATGTATAAATATCTTTTAAGATTGGACGAAATGCTTTAAACTCCGCTGGTTCTTCTTCTGCCACAGGTTTTAAAACAATTCCATCATAATACAACTCCTCTACAGGTGAGTAGTTTGGAGCAGTAACTAAGGCAAATGATATTGAAATATCTTTTATTTTTTTATCCTGCACAAGTTTTTTCAGAGTTGGATCGAAAGTCTGATTTTCGGTATCTTTAAATTCGTCATTTTTTATATTGCGGATACTGTTTGCGGGGGAAGTAAAAGTTGCATCATTACTATAAAAGTATCCTCCTCCGGCTATATTCATTTCAAGCCTCATATTAACTGGCTTGTCATCTGCATTAAATACCCTCATTTGCACCTTCATATTCACAGGTTCATAAATGGTATCGTTTTCGGAATTAGCTTCATCATAACCTTGTTTACTCCAATCATAAACTTTATAGCTGTTTTGATTGTATTTTGGAAAGAGTTTCCTTGCTTTACCATAAGCATTCATAGTAAATGAAAGGTCTGTTCCTACAGGATACATACTTACATTTTCAGCAATTGGGCTTGCCAAGGTCTGAAGAGTTGGATTATCGCTCATTGGTTTGTCGGCATAAATGATATATAAAACATCTCCAAAAAGAAGCCGTTCTTTAAATTTGATATCTTTCATTAATTTATCCCAAACGACCCATTTATACATATCACCCGCCCCGCCCTGAGGATCGTGGAATAGAAATGATATTATCGCATCCCCTTTATCTCCAACCTCCTTCTTGTATCCAATTACAAATACCACATGAGTACCATAATTCAATATTACAGGTTTACGTTCTTTAAGTAGTTTTATCATTTCGTTTGCCGCAGAGTTCATCAACCTAAAGGAAGAACTCTTTACCTCAATATCTGGATTGATTCTCTTCTTTATAGACTTTGATATTTTGCTGGTTTCAGATTCCCATGCTATAAAATTTGTATTCCATCCCTGGCTCAGGTCTTTATGTCCCAACTCCTTAACTAAACTAAGCATTCCGTTTTCAATCCCGTGTTCCTGTTTTTTATAAGACCTGATAAACATCATTGCACATGCAGCCCAGCAGGTCTCACCTATCTGCTCCTCATAGGGGGCTTTCATAGTTTTGGTACTGGTTAATTCTAAGATTTTTTCTGCAATGCTGACATTTAATTCATTGTAAAATCCTATTGCCGGACTTGCAGTATTAGCCCGGGATGATTTTGTAGCTGTCAGTGGCTCATTTACGGCAAAAGTACATGAAAGTTTACCAGTGGATTTATCGTAATTGAAATCAACATTCTTAAAGACTTTTCCATCCGCCATCTCCATAGCCTGTGGATCCCGTGTAAAGAGACTACAATCAATATCCTCATCAGGATTGAGATCTTTTTCGATTATGGTTTCAAAATTGACGGTAAATTGAGATTTTGTCTTTGAAAAGTCAAACAGAATATTTTTACCTAAATTAAAAATAGAGTTAGAGCTACTTTTCGTTACAACTATATCTTCATGCGGAGCACCGGCATTGTCCTTTGCAAGAATTGAAATCTTTTCGCCTGTATTAAACTTAAACACCAAATCGCTCCCCGAATATTTTCCGCTTGCTGTTTCTCCCGGTACTTGAATTACCTCTCCATCTCCTATATCACCTGAAAAAACTTTTGCAATTTTGTCTGATTCATACATTATATGTCCTAACCCTTCAAAAGGTTTATCAATAATAAATTCGCCAAAATGCAAATCATGCAATTCTCCATTTTTAAATATACCAGAAAAGATAATTACAGCTTTAACTTTTGAACCATCGTCCAGTTCAATCATAAAATTTCCATAAAGTGTGAATTTGTCATCTTTTCCGCTTATGATCATATTAAAAGTATTCGTATAATCCTGATATTCTGATTTAAGCGTAATGCTGAAATTCTTATTGTCCTGATTACTCAATGTAAGAACCTCATCCACATATTTTGTTCCCACGGGGTCGTCATCCTCAATATTTGTTTTTTTCATAGTTTGAGAATCCAGTAGATAGCTGCCCTCTATGACTGGCGGAGTTTCGCCGGTGTAAACAGGCATTCCAAGGTCTTTGATTCTTTCAAGTATTTCGGATGACACAATACTTTCAATTTTCTTTTGCAAAACGAGGTTTTCATTCCCGGGTTCTTCTTCGTCATCTATGCCCGATTCCGGGCAGGCAGTCATTAACAACATTATTACTGCCAATAAAGGGTGGAAAATCTTTTTCATATCGGTATAATTAATGATTTAGTGAAAAAATTACAGGAAAATTCTTGTTGTTTTCTTTAACAAAATGCAGAACAGAATATTTACATTCTTAATTTTACTTGCTTGTACATTCCGGCTGGATCCGGCGATGAAGCAGCGCATCTTAAAATAGCTGATGCTCATAGTTTTATTGATTTTCAGTTTTTCCCTTTTCTAAATGTAACCTGCGGATATTATCCGCCGGAACAGCTATTCATCATATCTGCTGTTTGTTATTACTTCTAAAAATTCAGGGGCATACAAGCCTGTTACGGACATGGATGAAACCTGAGTTTTTAATAATCGGATTATAATTTAATATATCATTTATCAATCACTTTATTTTAATGCTAAATTATTAAATCTAAATGAAATATAAAAATATTTTTTTATTTATGTTTAAACAAAAGTCAGAAATTACTGATGCTGATTTGTCTCTCTTAGTGAAGAGAAAAGCAGATAAAATTTGAATTTTGGATAATATGTGATTAGCCACAAACAGCTTCGGTGATTTTATGCCGTTTACTCAATTTTTGATCTCTTTTTCAAAGAAAATCCGTAAGTTAACCGATTCAAATTTAAATGGCTGTCTTAATTTGATTTACAGATGATTTTAAGGGTATTAAAACCAAAAAAGGCGCTGAACAAGGCTTTTCTGAAAGTGAAACAAATTCTCAGGTCTTTGGGTTTAAATTTCCCCGGTGGTCATAAACCGAGTGGTCGAGCGCTTTTTTTTGCGCTGACAAAAAGTTAGCAAAAAAGAGAAGGGCAAGGGCTAATCTGAAACGTGTAAAACGTGATATTTCAAAATTTCTAAAAATCTTGATAGAGGTAGAACAAAACCTAAAAAGCTGCAACCCTGATTTTCAGGCTTAACGAAAAATCAGGGTTGCTTTTAAAACCGGAATAGACATTCCGGAAATGATTTCTTGTTTTTCAAAGCAGTTGGCTTTGAAAATTCACAGTTATTTTAACCGCATCGGTTTTATCTCCATCATCAGGTGATTTTTTGAAATCACCTCATTTCTTTTCACATAAATTTTTAAAATTTGTCCGTCAAAAGGCATACGAACCTGATTTTGCATTTTCATTGCCTCAAGCAGCAGCAGGGTTTGCCCCTCTTTCACCTTTTCATTGGTTTTTACGTAAATATCAACCACCGTTCCGGGCAGAAAAGAGTGAATATGGTTCGGATTTGGAGATTCCCAAACAACCCTGTTTTCAAATTTCCAGGTATAATGCGTTTTGTAAACACCACCCTGAACAACTAACTTTTTGTATTTCTTATCTGTCATTGCTGCGGAGTTTAATTAAAACGGTGGAATTCCGTGCTTTTTCTGTGGCATGGAAACACTTTTGTTTTCAGAAACTTTCAGTGCATGAAGAATTCTGCCGCGCGTATCCCGCGGTTCAATCACTTCATCAATATAGCCCTGTGCTGCTGCAACATACGGGTTTGCAAACTTTTCCTTGTATTCCTGAATTTTTTGCTGTCTCATCTCTTCCGGATTTTCCGCTTCGGAAATCTCCTTGCGGAAAACGATGTTTGCCGCTCCTTCAGGACCCATTACTGCGATTTCTGCTGTGGGCCAGGCAAATACAAAATCAGCGCGCAGATGGCGTGAATTCATGGCAATATATCCGCCGCCGTAAGCTTTTCTCAGAATAACAGTAACTTTCGGCACGGTGGCTTCACTATATGCATAGAGAATTTTTGCGCCATGACGGATAACTCCCGCATGTTCCTGGTCAACACCCGGTAAATATCCGGGCAGGTCTTCAAGGGTAACAATGGGAATGTTGAAAGCATCGCAATAGCGGATAAACCGGGCTGCTTTATCGGAACTGTCAGTATCTAAAACACCGGCAAGAACCATGGGCTGGTTGGCAACAAACCCTACGGTTTCGCCATCCATGCGTCCAAAACCGATGATTATGTTTGGTGCAAACAGCTCCATCACTTCAAAAAACTCGGAATTGTCGGTGATACTTTTGATAATGTCTCGCATATCATAGGGAATGCGCGGATCGGAAGGCACAATATCTTCAATTTTCAACCCCTTTTTAGGTGGTTTTGGCGGGAAGGGCATTGCCCTTGCATCGTTATTCCTGGGAATATAGCTGATCAGCTTTTTTATTTGCTCAAAACACTCCAGCTCTGTGTTGGCAAAGAAGTGGGCATTTCCGGTAAGTTCGGCATGAACGCGTGCACCGCCAAGCTCTTCCATGGAAATCTCCTCTCCCAATACAGATTTTATTACGCTTGGGCCGGTGATAAACATTTTGGAAATATTATCCACAACAAATACGAAATCGGTGAGGGCAGGGGAGTAAACCGCTCCGCCGGCACAAGGACCCAAAATCACTGAAATTTGCGGAATTACACCGGATGCCAGTGTATTTCTGAAAAATATTTCGCCATAACCGGCAAGTGAATTCACCCCTTCCTGAATCCGGGCGCCGCCGGAGTCGTTGATGCCGATGAGCGGAACCCGCATTTTCAATGCGTGGTCCATGATTTTTGTAATCTTGCGTGCGTGCATTAATCCCAGAGAGCCACCGGCAACGGTGAAGTCCTGCGCAAAAATACAGACCGGTTTACTGTAAATAGTGCCAATCCCGATAATCACACCATCACCATGGAGTATCTTGGTTTCCATGCCGAAATCTTTGGCGCTGTGTTCAACAAACAGATCATATTCGTGAAAGGAGTTTTTATCCAAAAGTGCCAGAATGCGCTCCCGTGCGGTGAGTTTACCCATTTTTACCTGTTTTTCAATGGCTTCCACACCACCACCTTTTTGTACTTCCCTTTTTCGTTTTCGAAGGTCAAGAACGTTGCTTCTCAATGACATAAATGTTGATTTAAGTTACTAAATTCCCTTATTTATAGGGTTTTATATAAATGCTTTTGTTGCGAAAGTATAAATTTTTTCTGTTGTAGGATACAAATGGCAAACAGTTATAAGGATTTTAAACAATCGGTGATTATAAAAATCGAATAATTTTATCTTTTGTTTTAAAATATTGCAGGCTCATTTTGCTGCCCACCGGAAAACAAAAAATGCAATGAGGCTGTATCCCAGATTTGGAATCCACACTGCAACTGCCGGAGGCATGTTGCCACTCACTGCAAAAACAGTGGAAATCTGCATAAAAAGAATATAGGAGAAACTGAGCAACAGACCCAATCCCAGATGAAATCCCAATCCGCCTTTGATTTTCCGTGATGCAAGCCCGGCGCCGATAATCGTCAGAATGAATGCTGAGAAGGGTCCCGCAATTCTTCTGTGCCGTTCAATTTCCCACTCAATGGTGTTCACGCCCCGCATCCTCATCAGCTTAATCTCCTTTTTAAGCTCCGGAGTTGTGTAATTTTCCATTTCGTTTTTAATCACTTTGTAGTCATCGGGAGTCATGTTCAGCGTGGTATCCATCCGGTATCCTTTTTCAAACTCTTCATGGGTGTCATAAATGGTGCGCTTCCACCAGTTGTTCAAAATCCATTTTTCATTTTCTTCATCCCAGCGGATATTGTCGGCTGTAAGCTTTTCGGTGAGTTTGTGCCCGCTGAATTTTTCCATCGTAAACCGATCGCCGATATGGCTTGCGCTAAATCTCCGCATATAAATAAATACTCCGGGTTCAATCTGCCGGTGAATATTTATTTCGTTGGAAACCACCTGAGGATTGTTATCTATGTAGAACTGCCTGAACTGATTCATGGTTTCATTTGCCGGAGGAATGACATAGTTGCCGAGCGTGAACGAAAAAAGCGCTATGACAAATGCCGAAACTAAATAAGGTCTCATCAGCCTGGTGTAGGAGACGCCACTGCTCAAAATGGCAATAATTTCGGTGTTGTATGCCATTTTTGAAGTGAAATAGATAACCGCAATAAATGTGAACAGCGGACTGAACAGGTTGGCAAAATAAGGAATGAAATTGAGGTAATATTCGGATATGATGGTTCCCCATGTTACGTCTTTTGATATAAATTCATCCAGGTTTTCTGACATGTCAAAAACAACTGCAATGCTCAGTATCAGCGCAATAGCATAGAAGAAAGTCCCTAAGAATTTCTTCGATATGTAGATGTCTATTTTTTTGTAAAACTTCATAAAACTTTATCGTCTGTTTTTAAGCTTTTCAACCATAATGTTTTTCCACACCTTAAAATCTCCGTCAATTATTTTTTGTCTTGCCGTTTTGACTAACCAGAGGTAAAATGCCAGATTGTGCTGACTGGCTATCTGTGCGCCAAGCATTTCATTGGAAATGATGAGATGTCGCAAATATGCCTTTGAGTATTGATCTACAAAAGAGTGGTTATTCTCATCAATCGGTGAGTGGTCATTTTTCCACTTTTCATTGCGGATATTGATTATCCCTTCCGAAGTGAAAAGCATTCCGTTTCGTCCGTTTCGCGTGGGCATGACACAATCAAACATATCCACCCCCCGGTCAATGGCTTCAAGAATGTTCACCGGCGTGCCGACACCCATCAGGTAGCGCGGTCGGTTTTCAGGTAAAATTGCGGTAACTACTTCGGTTATTTCATACATAACATGCTCCGGTTCGCCAACCGATAAGCCGCCAATAGCATAACCATCAGCGTTGTATGATTTTACATGTTCTGCTGACTGAGCACGCAACTCGGCATGTGAGCCACCCTGCACAATGGGGAAAAGGGATTGCTGATGTTCATATTTGGGCGCTGTTTTTTCAAATTGCTCGAAACAGCGATTCAGCCAGCGCTGGGTAAGCTCCAATGAGTTTTTTGCGTAGGCATAATCCGAATTTCCCGGCGGGCATTCATCAAAAGCCATCATTATATCGGCGCCGATGGAGCGCTGAATGTCAATAACTTTCTCGGGTGTAAAAATGTGATATGACCCGTCAATATGCGACTGAAAGCGCACTCCTTCTTCGGTGATTTTTCGGATATCACTTAGCGAAAAAACCTGATATCCGCCACTGTCTGTAAGAATTGTCCCGTTCCACCGGTTAAAATTGTGCAATCCGCCGGCAGCTTCAAGAATTTCAGTTCCCGGGCGCAGATATAAATGGTAGGTGTTTCCTAAAATAATCTGCGCGCCGATGTCATCCTGCAAATCCCGCGAGTGAATTCCTTTCACCGACCCGGCTGTTCCGACAGGCATAAATATCGGGGTTTCAATTTCCCCGTGAGCGGCTGATAGCACGCCCGCTCTGCCCCTTGTATCTTTTCCTTTCGCTACTAATCTAAATTCCATGCTTTATGATCAGGCGGCAAATATAGCCATAATAGATAAACGGAATGAAAAGTTGGCAGCGCCGCACCTGTTAATAATTTCTAATTTGCCGTGAATCTGAAATGCTCTGTTATTTGGTTAATTCAGGATGTTTTATTCTGAATTAAACGTAAATTATTTCTAATTTTGTTTTAATTAGGAGTTAAATTAGCAATGCCATTATTGTTTAAGTATAAAAGCTCTGTGAGAATTTAAATGGAAGAAGAAAAAATTGGTTTGACCGGAAGGGCAAAACAGGATTATGAATTAGTTGTGAAAGTGCTTGAAGGTGACGAAAAAGCTTTTGCACAACTGTTTGTTCAATATAAAAACAGTATTTATTACATGTTGCTCGAAATGGTGAAGAACCATGATGACGCCGAGGACTTGACACTTGAAGCTTTTGGAAAAGCTTTTGCCAATCTGCACATGTATTCTCCCGAATTTGCTTTCAGCACCTGGCTATACAGAATTGCTACCAACAATTGCATAGATTTTTTGCGCAGGGAAAAAGGAGTTTTTGTTGCGATTGATGATTCTGAATCCAACAGCCTGTACGATTCTGAAAAGCTGAAATCCAAAGAGCCAAATCCGGAAGAAAAGCTGATTCGAAAGCAAAAAGTTACGCTGCTTCATAATTTTGTGAAACGCCTGAAACCCAGATACAGAACTTTGATTGAGCTTAGATATTTTCAGGAATACTCCTATAAGGAGATAGCTGAGGAGTTGAAAATTTCCTTAGGCACCGTCAAAGGGCAGCTTTTTCGCTCGCGGAAAATGCTGTTCGACCTGATTGAAAATACCGAAATCTGATAAAAGTTTAGACGAAAATGGAAATCATAGAAAAGTATTTTTCCGGGTTGAATTCTCAGCAGAAGTTACTGTTTGCCGGTTTATATCCTATTTATTCAGAATGGAATGCAAGAATTAACGTCATTTCCAGAAAAGATATTGAATCACTTTATGAAAGACATGTTCTTCATTCGCTTTCCATCGCAAAGTTTATCCGGTTTTCTCCCGGAACACAAATTCTCGATGTAGGCACCGGCGGCGGTTTCCCCGGAATACCGCTGGCAATTTTATTTCCCGAAGTACATTTTCATCTGATCGATTCAATCGGGAAAAAAGTCAGGGTGGTCAACGAAGTTGTCAATGCGCTGGATTTGAAAAACGTTACTGCCGAACAAATTCGTGCGGAACAGCTTAAAAACAAATACGATTTTGTGGTTAGCCGTGCGGTAACTTCACTGCCGGAGTTTGTTCCGTGGGTCAGGAAAAATATTTCAAAACAGCACCGCAATGCAATTCCCAACGGCATTATCTACCTGAAAGGGGGAAACCTTGAAGGTGAACTCCGGCTTTTTGGAAAAAGCGCTTTCGTTCAGGATTTATCTAAATATTTTGAAGAAGAGTTTTTTCGCACCAAAAAGCTGGTTCATATTCCTTTGTGAGGCATATTCCCTAATATATTTATTTTGTAAAATTTGTGCAATTTTAAGATTTGCCTTGTGTGTTTTTAAAGTCTGAGTTGTGTAATTTTAAGATTTGTATTGTGTAAATTTAAAAAAGTGTTTATCTTTACGCTGAAATTCAGGCAAATAATAATGTTTTATGTTGATTCACCGAGACATATCAAAAGCAATAGATAAACTGACGGATAAGTATCCGGTTATTGCAGTAACCGGTCCGAGACAGTCGGGGAAAACCACTTTTCTGAAAAGCTCCTTTCCGAAATACACCTATGTGAATTTGGAAGATCCAGACACCAGAAATTTTGCAGAAAACGATCCGCGCGGTTTTTTTGAACAGTATAACCGATATGTAATATTTGATGAAGTGCAGCGCGTTCCTGCTCTTTTTTCCTACATTCAGTCCATTGTGGATGGAGATCGTATAATGGGGCGTTTTATCTTTTCAGGTTCTCAAAATTTTCACCTGATGCACAATATCACCCAAAGTTTAGCAGGAAGAGTTGCTATTTTTAGGCTGTTTCCACTTGATTTCCGGGAATTGCTGAAAGCAAACCTGATTGAAAAAGATTATATGCTTCAATTGATTAATGGTTTTTATCCGGCAATTTATGACAGGAATATTAAGCCGGTTGATTTTTATCCAAATTATATTGACACCTATATTCAGCGTGATGTCAGTGATTTGATTTCTATTCAGAACATGAGTCAGTTCAGGAAGTTTCTGGGGCTATGTGCAACAAGGGCAGGTCAGTTACTGAACATAAGCAGTTTAGCCAATGATTGCGGCATCAGTTCGCCAACCGCCAAAACATGGCTTTCAGCGTTGGAAAACAGCTATATCATTTTTTTATTGCAGCCGTATTATAAGAATTTCAGCAAACGCATTACCAAATCGCCCAAGCTCTATTTTTATGATACCGGATTGTTATGCAATCTGCTTAAAATTAATGATATATCTCAGATTGAAAATCAATCTGTAAAAGGAGCATTGTTTGAAAACATGATTGTTTCGGATTTTATCAAAAGGATTTACCATAAAAATGAGAGGCTGATTGATACGTGGTTCTGGCGTGATTCTCATGGAAACGAAGTTGACCTTTTGCTCCAAAGAGCGGATCACACGGAAATAATCGAGATAAAAGCCACGAAAACCATTATGTCTGATCTGTTTAAAGGTTTAAATTATTATGCCAATCTTGAAAAGAAAGTTGACTTAATGGCAAAACTGGTTTATGCAGGTGATGAGCACCAGAGACGAAGCGATGTGGAAGTGGTGCCGTGGAATCAGATTGATATTTAAAGTTTCTTTCGGGGTATCTGTTTTTTTAACAAAAAACACCCGCTCAGACTTTAAATAATCATGTAAAACTAAAGTTGTACTTTAGATATTCATGTATATTTAAAGTTCAACTTTAGATATTCATGAAAATATTTCTATTTTTGCATTGGAAAAGACTATTTGCTGATCAAAAATATTCTTCGTTTTATTAGGAGAAATTTAAGTTTTCACAAAAAAGAGTTGTATGTTACTTAGGAAAATAGATTTTCAGGATGTGGAAAATGAGAGCATTTTTCTTTGGGGAGCCCGTCAAACCGGAAAAAGTACATTGCTTAAGATGATTTTTCCCGGAGTCCGGTATGTTGATTTGCTCAAATCGGATGAGTTTGAGCGTTACAGCCGACGCCCGGCGTTGTTGCGCGAGGAACTCAGCCTGCTTCCTGAAAACGAGCTGGTTATAATTGATGAAATCCAAAAGATTCCTGCCTTGCTTGATGAAGTCCATTGGCTGATGAGTAATCACGGACTTCGTTTTATTCTGAGTGGGTCCAGTGCACGCAAATTGGTGCGCAGTGGCGCCAATTTGCTGGGAGGCAGAGCAATCCGAAAATATCTTTATCCGTTTGTTAGTGTCGAAGTTCCGGATTTCGATATTTTAAAAGCTTGCAACAATGGTATGTTGCCACGTCATTATTTGGTTGAAGATGCAGGCAAACGACTGCAAGCTTACGTAGGTGATTATTTGCAACAGGAAATTAAAGCAGAAGCGCTTACCCGGAATCTCACTGTTTTTACGCGTTTTATGGAAGTGGCTGCTTTGAGCAATGGTGAAATTATTAATTACAACAACATTGCATCGGAGTGTGGTGTTAGCTCACCCACGGTTAAAGAGTATTTTTCAATTTTGGAAGAAACGCTTATCGGATATACTATTCCCGCGTTCACCCGAAATGTGAAACGCCGGGTAATTCAATCGCCAAAGTTTTATTATTTTGATGTCGGAATTGTAAATTTTCTACTCAAAAGAAGTGCGTTGAGACCGGGATCGCCTGAATTTGGACATGCATTTGAGCATTTTATCATACAGGAAATTATCGCTTATCTTGGTTATTTCAGACCGCTGCTCAACTTAGCCTATTGGCGGACAACATCGGGCTATGAGGTGGATGCCGTTATTGGAAATGCTGAGGTGGCTGTTGAAATTAAATCGTCAGATGAAGTGCAATCGCATCACACAAAAGGATTGAAAGCATTTTCGGAAGAATTTCCCGATGCCAGGCTGATTATGGTATCATTTGATAAATATCCGCGAAAAATGAATAATGTAGAGATTTACCCTGCTTTGCAGTTTTTAGAAATGTTGTGGGGAGGTGAGTTTTTTTGAAAATTACAAATACTCATCCCCAAACGACACTCCCATATTTCTTGCCTGAATAATCAGCGAATTGTCGGGTTCCACCAGTCTGGTTTTTCCGCCCACTTCTTCTAACGGAATGGTGGCGAGTTTACCGTTGTTGAAAGCAACCATGGTTCCGTATTCCCCTTCAGCAATACATTTTGCGGCAAATGAGCCGTATTCGGTGGCAAGAATCCGGTCTGTCGGAGTGGGACTTCCGCCCCGCTGCACATAGCCGAGAACAGTTACGCGGGTTTCAATTTCCGTGTAGGTTGTGATGGCTTCGGCAATGTAGGTTGCTGCGGAATCCTTTTTCGGGCGCTCTATTCCTTCGGCAACAACAACTATGGAGTAGGGCTTTTTCCCCTCATAGCGTTTCTCGATCTTTTTGCAAACAGAACGAACATTGTAGGGCAGTTCGGGAATAAGAATAATATCGCCGCCACCGGCAATTCCCGAATAGAGTGCAAGCCATCCGGCAGCGTGTCCCATCACTTCAATAATCATCACCCGCTGGTGGGAGTTTGCCGTGGTGTGAAGCCTGTCAATTGCTTCGGTGGCAATATGCACTGCCGAATCGAAACCGAACGTAACATCTGTTCCCCACACATCGTTGTCAATGGTTTTTGGTATCCCCACCACGTTGAGCCCTTCATTTGCCAGCATGCTGGCTGTTTTCATCGTTCCGTTGCCGCCGATGCAAACCACACAATCAAGCCCGAGTTCTTCGTAGGTTTGTTTGATAAGCTCCGGCTTTTCCGGTCTTTCGGGTTCTCCGGAATCGTTTTTTACAAGTTTAAAAGGTTTTTCTCTGGAAGTTCCTAAAATAGTGCCGCCAACAGTAAGTATCCCTGATAGTTGCGATTCTTTTAAAATAGTGTAATCCTTGTTGATGAGTCCCAGAAAACCGGCATTGAAACCCAAAACTTCCATCCCGTATTGTACAATGGCTGTTTTTCCAACGCCGCGGATGGCTGCATTTAATCCGGGACAGTCGCCCCCGGCAGTTAAAATTCCAATTCTTTTACTCTTTTTTGAACTTGTCATAGAAAATAATTTTTAATTTGCATGAAAACAGATTTCCGAAAGTACAAAAGATTATTTGAAAAGTTGAAATCCGGGAGGTAAGTTTTTAGAGAAAATTTATCAATTTAGTAAAGTCAATGATTTTAAAATCTATTCATTTTCAACTATATTTGCATAAATATTAAAGATAATTCAATAGTTCATTAACCAATTTAAATGCGATTACAATGAAAAAAATTATTCCTTTCTTTTTTGTTAGTGCGCTGATTTTTGCAGTTTCATGTACAGGCGGGCAAAAAAAATCCGGAAGTCAGGCAGAAGAAAAATCGGCTGTTGTTGAAGATGTTGGTCCAAACGCTTTGACCCAACAGGAAAAAGATGCCGGCTGGGTACTGCTTTTTGACGGAAAAACAAGCAATGGCTGGCGCGGCGTGAATAAAGAACATTTTCCCGCCGGTTGGCAAATTGTTGACGGAACGATTCATTGTCAGGGGTCGGGCAGGGGAGAAGCAGGCTCTGAAGATGGCGGTGATATTCTTTATGATAAGCAGTTCTCTGATTTTCATCTGAAAATGGATTGGAAAATCGGTGAAGGCGGAAACTCGGGAATTTTCTATTTAGGACAGGAAGTTGAGGATTGGCCAATCTGGAAAACCGCTCCCGAAATGCAGGTTTTGGATAACGAACGGCACCCCGATGCAATGCTTGGAAAAGACGGAAACCGTCAGGCAGGTTCGCTGTATGACCTGATTCCGGCAAAGCCGCAAAATGCGAATCCTGCCGGTGAATGGAACTCCATTGAAATTCTGGTATATAAAGGAACAGTTGTGCATAAGCAAAACGGTGAAACCGTTTTGGAATATCATCTCTGGACAGACGACTGGAATGAGCTGGTGGTTGATTCTAAGTTTCCGGAGTTGAATCCCGACTGGGCAAATGTTGCCAAATCAGGTTATATCGCTTTGCAGGATCATGGCGATGATGTCTGGTTCCGTAATATCAAAATCAGAGAGTTGTAAAACAATTGATCTACTCCCAAAAAATGAGGTAAACCAATTCGGCATACCTCATTTTTTTGTCTGAATATGAGCGTTTTACTCCGGAAAATAGCCCGAACTATTCAGGATTTGCTGATAATCCGTATCATTCATTAATTCGGTTAAAGAAATTTCCTTGTGTTTTTTCATGTATTGCCGGACAATTTGCCAGCCAATCCAAACTCCGCTTCTCCCGGGTGATTCAACCGGAAATCCGGTGGTATTCGGACTGTCATTTATGAAACGAAGAATATCCATCCTTTTGTTTGAATAGAGCATTCTGTTCTCTACTAAAAAATTCCACATCTGCGCTTCATTTTTTCTGCACCACTGCAACTGTTTAAAAGTGAAACCTACTTTCAGGCTGTCGTGAACTCCGGGTAGCAAGGCATCCACAAAGTACATGAGTTTCCCCTGATGCACAACATTATCGAGCACGGTTGTTGCGGATCCCTTGTCGTCAAACTCCGTCATTCCCCATGCGTAAGCCACGTCAGAAACCAGTTTGTCGCGGTGCATATTGGTTATTTTATACATCGGAACGTTACTTAACTGCCTGTAATAAGCGAAATCACGCCCCATGTATTTATCGAGACTCACGCCAATCATGTTTTCAGCGGTTACCACCGATTGGTTGAAGCCTGAAATCATGGTATAGATTACCGGAAGCTCTTTTTGCGGAAAATGATATCTGAAATATTTGAACGCTTCAATCAGCTCTTTTTCAATTTTTTTAAAATCTGAAAACTCTTTGCTTACAAGAGTTTCAATATCTGTAATCATGCTGTCTGCAAGAAATTCGCCCATTGCTTCACAGAAATGATCTTCCTGAATCCCTCCAACTTCAATAACTTTCCAGGTAAACAGATCAAAAAACTGAGGGTAATGATTTCGTAATGCGGTGAGTTCTTCAAGTGTGTCTTTCAGTGGCAGATTAAAAAGCTCCTGCTCAAAACGAACTATCTCAACTTCCTCTTTTATTCCTGATAAGTTCACTTTCAGGGGATTGCGCGTGCATGAAATTGAAAGTATAAAAAATATGGAGAGTACTGCAAGAAATTTTATCTTCATATTCCTTTTCTTTAATAGATTATAGTGCATAAAAAGAACTTTTTCATAAAAAATGAATTGAAAGGATGGTTACTCAATGGACTAAAATTCATTTTCCAGAATAGATTTTACCGTATCTTCAAGTAAACTCAAATCCTGCGTTGCGTTATAAATACGTTCTAAATTAATTCCATGATATTCATGGATAATAAAATTTCTGAATGAACGTGGTATGTGCCATGGGTAAGGATATTTTTCCAAAATAGCGCTGTCAATATTACGGATGGCTTCGCCAATTATTAAAAACTGAAATTGAACAGCGCTCTGAATCTTCACATCTTCTTTAAAAGTGTCTTCGTCTGCTCCGGAAATAAATACTCTGATGAGTCGGATTGCCTCTAAAATATGTTCTATTCTCTTTTTTGAAGCGAGTTTATCCATAAATTTTAATTTTCTCTTTTTCGAAGTTCTCCAGAGCAATATTTTTTAAAAATCCCTTTTCAACCAAATCAACCTTTCTGTTAATCTTTTTTTCGATAATATGACTGATATCCAAAAGGTCAAACAGTGAGTATTTTTCTTTATTGTTCAAAGCTATCATCATGTCAAGATCACTTTTTTCGGTATCATCTCCCCTAACAAATGAACCGTAAATCCATGCTTCAGCTACTCGTCCGTCCTTTTCCAAAACAGTTCTGACGGTGTTTATCAGTGCCGGTTTGCTCTTTTTTGCCAGCGGATTGTAACTTATTCTCGCTTCAGCAACCTGCAATGCTTTCAATCCCATTTCCTCATCACCAACCTCATACAGCAGTTTATCGGATAACCATGAAACAAGTAGGTCTCTTTCCTTAACATCAAAATAAGCAGCGAGATTGGCAACCACTTTACGGTTTGCCCTGCGCTGACCTCTTTCAATTTTACTTAAAATTGCCGGATCAATATCGAGAAAAGCGGAAACTGTCCGCAGTGGCAAATTTTTCTTTTTTCTTAACTTTCTTATGGTTTCTCCAAAGCTATTCATCTTACAAAAATTGAAAATTTCATTTTTGAATATTTTTGTCAAAATTACAAAAATATTTTGAAGTTTTTCAAAACATTTGATTTTCAATGTTTCAGAGTAGTATTTAAAACTTCGGCAACTGAACGATGCAAGAATTATTGCAGAAAATTATATTATTTTTGTAAAAAAATAAGCAGATGAAAGTAGCAGTTGCACAGCTGAATTTCAAAATCGGCGACTTTGAAGGAAATTCAGAAAAAATTATTGAGCATATCGAAAAAGCAAAAAAGGGTGGGGCAGAGCTTGTTGTTTTTTCAGAGTTGTCGGCAACTGGTTACTATCCATTTGATTTACTGACCAAAAAAGAATTTATTCGAAAAGCGGAGAAAGCGCTGGAGAAAATTGCAGCATCCTGTGCAGGAATTACAGCAGTTGTCGGGGCGCCCCGTTTGTGCAGTATGAAGCACGGACAGGAGCTTTATAATTCGGCTTTTTTTCTTGCTGACGGAAAAATCGTTTTATCGCAGGATAAAACTTTGTTGTCTGACCATGGCGCTTTTGACGAGAGCCGCCATTTCAAACCCAACCAAAACTTGCAGATTGTTGAGTATCAGGGCGAGCGTTTTGGCATCACGATTGGCAACGAATTGTTGCAATACGTTTCGGATGATCACAAAGTAAAAAACATTAATCCTGACAAAAGCCTGCTTCTGAAGGAGTTGATTGAGCTTAATCCCGAATTTCTAATAAATATTGCTGCAACTCCGTTTGCCTGGGATCAGGAAGATGTGCAAAAGCAGAAGTTGCGTGCAGCAGCTGAAAAGCTTGGGTTTCCTGTTTTACAGGTAAATCAGGTGGGTGCAAACGGAGAGCTGATTTTTGGCGGCAATTCTGTCTTAATTAGCGAAAATGGCGAAATTGTTCATGAACTGAGCAGATTTGAAGAAGATTTCCGAATCATTGATACCAAAGAAGTTGACTCAGCTCAGCCTCAGGAAAAAATGGGAACCATTGCAAAAATCCACGATGCATTAGTTTTGGGTATCCGCGACTATTTCCAAAAATCGGGATTAAGTAAAGCAATTCTCGGATTGTCAGGTGGAATTGACTCCGCTGTTACGGTAGTTTTGGGAGTGCGTGCTCTTGGTGCCGAAAATGTCCGGGCAGTTTTGCTGCCTTCGGAAAATTCGCCGAATCACAGCGTGGCAGATGCCCGTAAATTGGCTGAAAATCTGAAAATTCACTATGATATTTTGCCTATCCAGGAAGTTGTTGACGGATTTGGTAAAAAGCTCTCTCCTCTGTTTGAAGGCTTAGCGCCCGATGTAACCGAAGAAAATATTCAGGCACGGGTGCGGGGAACTCTGCTGATGGCTCTTTCCAATAAGTTTGGACATATTCTACTGAATACCAGCAATAAAAGTGAAAGCGCCGTGGGGTACGGCACTTTATACGGCGACATGAATGGCGGTTTGGCAGTTTTGGCAGACATCTATAAAACGGATGTTTATAAATTAGCACGGTTTATAAACCGTAATGGAGAAATAATTCCTGAAAACAGTATAACTAAGCCGCCTTCGGCTGAGCTTCGTCCAAACCAGTTAGACAGCGATTCGCTACCTGATTACGATGTTCTCGATAAAATCTTATTTCAATATATTGAACAGAATCTTTCGCCTTGCGAAATTACTGATAAAGGTTTTGACAGCGAATTGACCAAAAGAGTAATCCGAATGGTAAATTCAGGCGAATTCAAACGTTTTCAGGCTGTGCCGGTTTTGTGCGTGAGTTCCCGTGGTTTTGGCTTCGGCAGGCGAATGCCCTTAGTTGCAAAATTCCCTGACAACTGCTCAAAGAGTTGAGCAAAAAAGCGGTTAAAATTTCAGCTATTTCCCGGGAATCGGGTTTTCTTCAACCATTTTCAGCGCTTCTTCAATCACTATTTCGCCTGTCATTTCACCTAAAGATGTGCGGCTGATGTATCTGTATTTTTCAAAACTGTCGAAATCCTCTTTTGTCAGAATATAGCCGATGGCTTCGTTGGTTAAACCAAACAGAAACGGTTGTTCGGTGTTCATCTTCCGTTTCAGATAAAAACCGATGTTGGGCAACGCTTCTCCGGGAATGGTGAGCACCTGCGTTTCCCCGATATTCAGCAGGTTCATCCGGGTGGTGAAAGCGCTGAAATCATCCCGGACTGCTGACTGACTCAAAATTGGTGAATATTTGATTGCCTGCTTCATCAATTCCGATTCAATGGGAAATTCAACAACTTTTGAAGCGCAAAAAAGCCCGGGATTTTCCTGAACAGGCGCCGGTTCGATAATCCGCAAAGCTTCATCAGCCAGAAGTTGCCCGATGCGGATGCACTCATTCCAGTCGTTTGCTTCCGTATTGCTTTCACGGCGATTGTCGGCTGTAACCATGCCACCCTGTGCACTGTTCATAAAAATAGCCATTCCACCCGCTTTTGACTCAATCTGTTCGTAAAGCGGACCGCACAAATCGGGACTGATCAGCTTGCGCTTCGTACCTAAAATTTCAGGATGAGTAGCGTAATTTACCAACGTGGCAATATTTTTCCCCTTGTTTTTGCCCTGCGATGCAATAAATTGCATCACACCGCAACGCGGGTCATAGAGCTGGGGAGCATAGTAGTTGTATGCAATTTTTCCTTTTGCTTCGCCCACGGCGGATTTGAGCAGAGCCGGCTCTATTTTTGAGACCGCTTCGTTTACGGCATCAGCAACCTGTTTTACGCACCAGTCGAGATATTCAAGGTCGGCGCTGACCTGCCCGCTTTCATCAGGGAAAGCATAAGCATCCGGCGCACTATGGGTGTGGGTAACGCCAATAAGAATATTTTCCGGCGCTATTCCCTTGATTAGCGCCCTGGAGCGATCGCCCAATGCTGCGGGCCAGCCTAAATTGTCAATACTCACAATGGCAACGCGGGTTTCCCCTTTTTCTAAAACCAAAGCCCTGACAAAAAGATCACCCTGAAACCCTGTCGGAATTTCAGGAGCGCCCATTCCGCCGGAAATAGGGATGAGCTTGTCGGGGGTAATTTTTCGCAGGGCGGCGCCGGCTTTGAAAGTTTGTGCTGCCAAATTATAGCCTGAAACAAAAAGTAGAAAAAGAGTAAAAATGAAAAGCTTTCTCATCTGATAAATAAATTTGAATTAATAGATATAAATCGGGTTTGTATATAGCCAGAGAATTCGCCTGCTATTCAGATTTACGTGAATCTCAATACGATAATTTCCCTTCTCAATGGGCTTGTTCCACACATAAGTGTAGCTCTCTTTTGTAGATTTGCCAATGACTTTGCCGTTGCGAATCCGTCTGAACTGCCCGGGAAGCGGGGAGATGACATGAAGCGAAGCAGCCTTTTAATATTATTCTGAATATTCTGAAATTCATTGTTTTATGAGATTAATTAACTGTAACAATTTCGCAAAGCTGCCTGATTAAATCCATGGTGTAATCTCCCATATTCGGTCCAAACCAGCTCATAACCCGTGATTCGTATTTGTCAATGTAAAAATAGCGCCCGGGAATGATGTAGCCCAAATATTTTCCGTTGAAACTGGTGATATTGGCATCAAAGCCTTTGGCTTTGAGTTCGTTTTTGATTTGAACGGCATACTCACCGCTAAAATCTGCCGGAGTTGATACCCAGACCATATTTCCGAGTCTCACCGCCTGAAGGTAGCCGCTGTCGGTATAAGGCATCAGTTTATTGCTGAAAAAACCGGAAAGATTGCGTTGTGTCGAAAGTCTGATATTGAATTTGGGTAAAGGCATTTCCATGGAAACCAATGCAATGGATGTACTTTTTTCTGTAATTATTTCGTCAAGTCTCATAAGAAGACTGTCAGCCAGGGATTCACCAATGTTTCTTGCTCTTTCAAACTCTTTTCCATCTCCTGCCGGTCTCTGGCTGCCCATGGAGCCTGCGAGAAATAGGGCGTAGTCCACTGATTCTTCCATTTTTCGTACCCAGTAGCCGGGATATTCGGCACTGATTTGCATATTCTCGCTTCCTAAAATAGTAGGATGAGCAGAAAAGGAGCCGATAACTCCCGTTTTTCCATCTGTCTGTTTCAGAAAAATGTAGCTGAAATCGTCATTTTTGGTTCCCAGATCGCCAATCAGCCGGTTTTTAGTAAATCGCCCCGCTTCAAAGTTTCCTGAGGCAATTTCTGCCGGCATTAGATTTTCTGCGGCTTTCAGAACAGCTTCTGCAGTTTTCAGTCCGAGCCATTTCGGTAGATTCGGGTTCTCTTTTCCGGCAAACTGTCGCGCAATAAACCCATAACCCCAGGCGCCGAGACTGGAATGCGTGTGGGTTGCTGAAAAATAGAGCTGACTGCGGCTGATTCCGTGATTTGAGAGTATTTCCACAGCATAATCGACAACATTTGGCGGCATAATCAGCAGATCGGCGCTCACAAAAAACAGGGTTTGACTGCCCGTCTTCAATGCTGCGACTTTAACAAAAATGCTGTCGTGGATACCTGTTGCCGGTTCTCCTTTACGCCCGCCATAACCCGCAAGTGGAAGCTGCATAAATTTTCCTTCTTTGTAATCGTCCTCCGGCTGATTGAGCAGGGGAGTGATGCTCACCGTGGCAAATCCCGCCTGAATTGAATCATTGATTATAGCACAGTGGTTTTTCAAACTGTCAGTTTTCAACAGGCTTTTTTCAAAATATTCACTTTCAAAATAGGGGGTGTGGTCAACTGGTTTTGTGAAGATTAAATAGGCTGAAACCAACAGTAAAGCAATAATTATAGTGTACTTACCCGCTTTTTTCATTCAAATCTTTTCTTTTATAAAATCAAAAAAAGCAGGCAAAATTTACCTTGCCTGCTTTTATATTTTTATTTAAGTAACTTAATAGGGCTTGTTTGTTCCCTGCAGCAGCCACATTTTTGACCAGGCGCTGTTTTTTGTTTCATCTTTTCCGCGATATTCGGTATCTTCCAGTCTTTCAACAGCCGCTTTCGCATTTTCTTCATTTTTGGCTATTTCGTTGTCTGCATGGTAATACCATCTGATTGGCAACACTTTTCTTTCTGCAATGGGACCGGTTTTTAAATCGGGCAGTCCGGTTCTTCTCCAGTCAAACCATGCTTCTTGAGTTGCTGTCCAGCTGGCAATCCATTTTTGCTCTATGATGCTTTCTATACCGTTGTATGGTGCGTTTGCGATGTAGCTCTCAAATTTGTCTCCCACACCCCAGGCATTGAGCGATTCCCTGACACCGGAAGCGTAATATTCCGAAGGATTTCCGCCAATCATGTTTCGTTCGGCAGCTTCTGCAAGAATCTGGTTCACTTCGGCAGCCGACATCAGTCGCATTAAAACTAATGGATCGGCAGTTTTCTTATACCTGTCATTTAAGTGTGAAATATAGGGATTAATAGTTCCCTGTGCCGGATTTGCTTCATTCATGTTTGCAATCTGCACCCTTGAGTGGGAAATGGGGACGCCAACATAATCGCCAAACTGAACTTCCATCGAGTTATTTTCCTCAAAATCCTGGACTTTATCCAACGAAACTTCACGTTTTCCATTTTCAATCCGGTCAACCCCTGTACCATCCACAAGAACCAGTGGAATATCTGCTTTGTTTGCCCAGAGCGGCAGACGCGGATCATCATAGCCCAACATCACATCTACAAGCGTTCTTGCCATTTTTACCCGCATGTATGCTCCGTCAGGTGAGATGTCATAAACCGTGTTCAAGCCATTGGAAGTTCCGGCAGAAGTACCGATAAAGCTGACATTGGCATCATCGGCAGCTGATGTAATTATCGGGTATTTGGCAGGGTCGCCCACAATTTTTGCTATGCCGTTTTTTGCAACATCAGGTTGCTTTGCCTGAAGTCTCATATAGTATCTCAGCGCTAAAGAGTTTGCAAATTTTTGCCATTTTTCAGGATTGCCTTTGTAAAGTACATCCTGTTTTGACACAACATTCCTATATTCGGCTGAGCTTTTTGAAAGTAGCATATTTGCAGTATCCAAATCTGCAAGAATACCTTTATAGATTTCTTCCTGCGGATCAAAAGCCGGTTTATAGTGGTCAGGTCCCTCCTTCACTTTCAGTGCTTCTTTATAAGGAGCATCACCCCAAATATCGGTGATCAGTCCGAAAGTGTATGCACGGATTACCCGGGCTACTCCTTCATGGAATTCATATTTATGCTCAACAGCCTTTTTGAAATATTCATCATTGTTGATTAAAATACTGTAATATCCATTCCAGCTGTGAGAAAGCACGGTCCAGTCATAATTATTATAACCGCCTGCCCATCCCGTTTTTTGGGTATGCTGCATGATGCCGGAGATATCTCCGAAACCGATGCCGTAAACGGTCTGTCCTAAGCTCACTGTAACCGTAGGCAATAAAAAGTTGAGATCAGCTACTTCCGGATCTACTGCATTTGGGTTGATATTCAGCTCGTCAAGGTCTTTGCATGAAACTACAAAACCAAATACTAACGCCAATGCTATACTAATTTTACTTTTAATTTTATACATGTTATCTGTTTTTATCGGTTAAAAGGAAAAACTTAATTTAAAACCAACTGGAACAACCCAGGGTTCGGCATTGTATCTTTCAACTCCCTGCTTGAAGGAGCCACCACTTGTGGACTGATAGGCTCTTTCCGGATCTACACCCATACCTGAATTTTTTGTCCACAGCATAATGTTACGGCTGTAAACTGAAAAATTCAGATCCTGTATTCTCCAATTTTGGGTAATTCTACGGGGCACCTGATAATTCAGTGCAATTTCCCGTAGTTTAATGTAATCGGCATCAAAGAGATTGGCTTCACCCAAATCCCAGGGATAGCTCATTACATAAGGTCTGAACTCGGTTCCTTCGTCTCCAAGATTTTCCTTTATGAGAATAAAGTTCCCCTTATCATCGTATTCACCATAAACTCCCGGTACAAAAACTCCGTCATTGGTGCCAATGCCCGTGAAGAAATCATTGTAAAAACCCCCAAAATCTTTGGTTGGTCCGCCAATAGGGCGCGGGTTATCAGAGTAGATAAATCTGTCTGCATTTGCCAGTACCCATTCACTTAACGCTTTGCTCGGAACTTCACCCAATCCTTCCGGCGGAACGATCAACTCGTTTAACCAGGTGTTGGAAACAACTCCTTCGGTAAGGTATCTCCAGGTTTGAGAAACATACTGACCACCTGACCGCCAGTCAAAAGTCATACTCAGTCTGAAATTTTTATAGGATAATGCACTCTGTAGCCCCATAATAAAGTCGGGATTGTAATTTCCGACAAGAGAGTAATTATCTTCAGCTTCCCATTCGGCATCTTCACTGCCGTATGGCAACAGCGGATAGTTGTAATATTCTGAGTTTACATCAGTCACCCTGCGGATCTTCCGTGTATAAAGGTTGCCTAACAATCCATCCTGTCCTAATGACTCATCTTTAATGTAAGTCATATTTTTAACCCTTGCTTCACTCCAGTGTTCCATAAAATCAACACCTTCCGTAAGCTCCATCAACCAGGTTTTATTGGTTGAAAAGTTAAGATTCAAATCCCATGTCCAGTCGCCTGTTTTAACCGGTGTAACACCTAACATCCATTCCCATCCTTTGCTGGTGAGCAATCCGGCATTTATATTAACCCCTGAAGCGCCGGAAGAACCTGCCAGCGGTGCAAAGAAAATCTGATTGCGGTTATCTTCATGATAATAAGTTCCTTCAAAACGCAACCGGTTGCTGAATGCGCGGATATCAAGTCCGACTTCATAGGAAGTAGCCTGTTCCGGTTTTAAACTTGGATTCAGTTCGCTGAAAGGTTTACTCAAACGGAATGCGTCTCCCCACTGCCCCGGATTTCCATAAGTTGCATACAAACTGTAAGGACTGGTGTCATTACCAACCTGTGCAACTCCACCCCTGATTTTAAACAAATCAATATTTCTTCCCATGTCAATCATGTTGTCAATAAGGAAGCTGAGCGAAGCAGACGGATAGAAGTACGAACGGTTTTCCGGCGGCAATGTACTCGACCAGTCATTTCTTGCAGTTGCATCAAGATAGATCATATCATTCCATCCTAAATTTGCCAGAGCATAAACACTGTTGATTGCTCTTTGCGATCTTGAGTTGGAATAGCTTAGTGCGTTAAAATCAATATTCTGAACGGTATAAAGATAAGGAATGATCAATCCTGAACCTGCTTTTGCCGAGTTACTGAAAGATTCACCTCTGGAATAGAGAAGATTACCTCCTGCTGAAGTGGTAAGTGAGAAATCGCCCCAACTGTTTTTATAAGTTGCCAGCATGTCAGCATTGGTTTCAATGCTCCCACTGTTGGATATACCGTAAGTTCCGTTATTTGGCTCTTTGGAGTATCCCGGATCCATTTTGGTCTCTCTCACCTGATCTGATCTGTTCATTGCGTAACGGGCCATCAGGCTGAATTCCGGAGTAATTTCCCATGTAGCCATCACATTTCCGATTAACCGGTTGCGGTTAAAACTGTTATTGATACCATAAGCCAGATAATATGGATTTTCAAAATCACCGCCAATCGTTTTCACCTCGTTGGCACCCAGTTTATAATCCTTTAATGTCAGAATATCCACATTTGGTGGAACCCATGCTGCCCACTGCAATGGGTTGGTTCCGCGCTCCTGTGTGGCAGGACGATTGTCAGCCCAGTTTTGGGTATAATTGATGTCGGTGCTGACAGTAAATCCTTTTTTTACTTCTGAAGTGGCTGACAGCGTGATATTATTTCTGTTGAGGTCGGAGTTTGGCACTAACCCCTTGTTAGTCATGTTTGACAATCCGAGTCTGTAGCTGACTTTTTCCGTGTTGCTCGAAATAGAAACGCTGTTTGTTGTAGTGAAAGCACTTTTGTTGATGAAGTTTTTATAGTTGTTCGGATAGGAAACTAACTCGGTTGGAATAGGTTTTCCGTTGGCATCAAGCGGTGCCAGAGATTGAACCTGCCAGTATCCTTTATCCAGCTCTGGTCCTGCACCGGCAGCTTCTGCCGGACTAAACGGAGGAATAATTCCGTTTGCGAAGTTATCCGGCGTGTAAGTGCGTGCGCCAAACCCAAACCGGGTCTGAACATCTAAATAGCGCGAAGGAATATCAAAAACAGTATTGGAAACTACGTCAACTTTCATCCCCTCTTTGCGTGATGCTTTTTTTGTGGTGATCAGAACCACGCCATTACCGGCACGTGTACCATAAAGCGCGGCAGCACTAGGTCCCTTCAGAATAGAAATACTTTCAATACTTTCCGGGTCAATGTCTGAAATGGCACTTCCGTAGTCAACGCGGTTATCGTTACCGAAACCGCCAACGTTACCTACGCCACTGGACATGGGCACACCGTCAACTACATACAGCGGCTGGTTATCTGTACTCAGTGAAGTGGCTCCACGGATAATCATACTGACCGAAGAACCTGCTCCGCCTGTGGAGTTGATGGTTACTCCGGTAACTTTACCTGCCATGGATGTCAGCAGGTTTTCGTTCACAACTTTGGAGAGTTCTTCGGAGTCAACTTTACCGACAGAGTAGCCGAGTGATTTTTCTTCACGTCTGATCCCCAATGCTGTTACTACAACTTCGTCGAGTGCTTCAATGCTCTCTTCCAGCACAATATTTATTGTACTTCTGCCCTGAACAGGTATCTCCTGTGTGGAGAAGCCGATAAAAGAGAAAACGAGGGTGGCGTCGGGTGCAACATTAATGTTGTAATCCCCGTCCATATTGGTAACGGCACCCACCGAAGTTCCCTTAACTACAATACTGACACCGGGAAGCCCCAGACCGTCCGCAGATGAAGTAACCTTACCGGAAACTCTGGTGCCTGCCTGCTCCACCGGGTTACTGTTTGCGAGCGTATTGGAAAAAGTGAAAAGCAAAAAAGCAAAAGATAAAATAAACGTTGTTAAATCTTTGCCTTTAATCATAAACAAGTTTTTTATTTTCATATCAAATTTATTTACAGATTTTATTTGACAACTTCAAAACTGAG
>CAYNOQ010000027.1:27593-30205 GCA_964398855.1 uncultured Mariniphaga sp.
CTTTGTTGCCATTGGAATCTGTGGCAACAAGAGTGATTTTGTAATAACCACCCTCCTCGTAAACATGCACCGGGTCTTTTTCGGTGCTTGTATTTCCGTCGCCAAAATCCCACTCCCAGCTTACAGCGCTGTGGGTTAGTGCGGTCAAAGCAACCTGCTTCCCGTCAATGCTGTGATGGATAACAGCAGAGAGCGGAAATTCGGGCCGCGCCTCTTCATCTGCGCATGATGGTAAAAGCAGCGCCACCAGCGCAAAAATAAATGTTAAAAAAATCAACTTCTTTTTCATAGAATTTTAAGATTAAAAGTTACTAAAAATGAATTTCATGACTATCTTTTTAAATTATTATAAAAAGTCATATAAAAGTTACAATTTTATCAAAGGATTTTTTCTGAATTTGCAACAAACATTCTTGTGCTTTTCGAATAATTTCCTCCGTTTAAATCCTTATATATCAGGTCAACATAAAATGCACGAAAACCGGTTTCAGGATATTTGACTGAAACAATTACTTCATCTGCAGGTTCAGTTTCAACCTGATTTTCAATAAATTCATTATCGCGAAAATCACGGTCTTCCGAATCGCACACCCATAACGCTACGTTAGTGAGTTTATTTTTGTCGGCTTTAATTTTAATGGTTATTCCTTCGCTGCCTTCTTCAATCTCCCAGGAGAGTTGAGGATACTTTTGCTTCTGAAGGGTTTCTCCCCAAAATGCACTCAGCGCCTGCAATGCCTGCTTTTTGTCTCCAAGCCCGTGACCTGCATTGGGAACATAGTGGAGATAATTTTCACCGGGAATTTCATAAATATAATGTTTAATGGCATCGGCGGGCCAGTATTCATCATTTGTTCCGTTAAAAATGAGTTTCGGCATGGTTAGCTTGCTCCTGTAAGAAAATGGGTCAATCATGGCAACAAGCTCTCGTCCGTCAGGCGTGTCAACGTCCTGTGCAATTCCAAGCTTCACGTAATCTTCAATCTGGATACTGTAATCGCCCCACGCTTCTACATGATAGCTGATACTTTTTGGCATGTTCAGCATGTCGATTACCATGGGTGCAATGGCTTCAACGCGTGAATCGCTGGCGCCGGTCAGCCAGGTTGTCCAGCCGCGCTTTGAGGCGCCGGAAACAAGGAATCGGTTGATTTTGTGGTTTAAATTCTCCTGTGCAAAAGCCTGAACCGCATCCATGGAGCGCACTGCGCTTTTTACCATGGGGAACAGCAGGGGCCAGGAATAATCCTTATCCTTACGGTAGTTGTGAAGGGTAAGTGAAATCAGGGCATCTTCGGTGAGATTATCATACAATGGTTGGTTGGGTACCTGCGAAACTACTGCCACAATAGCACTGTTTGCCCGGGCAACCATTCCTAACGCCTTGGTTGTACCGTCGTCCGGTTTTTTCCAGTTGGGCATCTCATTTTTGTTGCTGCCGCCGTTGATGAAAAGCAGTGCGCCGTCGTAGCTCACTTTTTCGGGAACAATAACCGAAACCTGATGTCGCCAGGTGTGTTCCCGCCACTGTTGCGATGTAACGAGCAGGTTGTAAACCTTTACTCCTTCGGCTTCCTGAGAATCTTTCAACTCCCACGAAAAGGTCTTGTCGCCATTTTCCAGATAGGCTTCAAGCGCTGTTTCGGGTGTGATAACTTGCTGCGGCTGGCATGCCGCTAACGTAAGAATGATAAGTAATGAAAAACTCAAATGCTTAATATGTCTCATGCTTTTTTAAGAGGTTAATTGTTTAAATTTGTTCGTATAATGCAATCTGCAATTTTAAAGGTCTTACTTTTAAAAGTATTCGGTTTTTGACTCTCCAAATTAAATGTTAAAATTAGTGAAAAGTGATTCATGTTACTTAATGAATTTTGGTGAATTTTAATGATAAATTAACTCATTATTTAATTATTTAGATTTTTCAGTGCAAATTTAGGTTAAAAAAATAAAAAACCTAAGTTTTTGAAAAAAATATGTTAGTCACTCCCTGTTGTAAAAAATTAAGCGAAAGCGGGATGTTGGTGAAAAAGCTCCGGGGTTCGTAGTTTCGGGTTCCAAGAAAAACAGAACACGAAGACACGAGGACACGAAGAATTGAGAAATGAGTAGTGAGATGTGAGTAGCAGAGTAGCAGATTAGTAGACTTGTTAGCGTGCGAAGCGCCTGACAACGTCGGGTAAGAAGTGAGTGAATAGCGAGAATGATGAATAAATGAAGAATGAATAAATGAAAAATGAAAAATGAAAAATGAAAAATGAAGATTCTGGGTATCAAAAAAGATAAAAAAGATATTGGTTATTGGTTGTTGGCTAAAGGCTAAAGGCCAATAGCTAAAAGCTCTGCATCAATCAGCGGGAGAAAGAAATATATGCAGAATGTCACAGTATGAAATCTGCTTTCGGCTTAACTTGAAATTTTTAAAATTAAATATTAAGTTTGAACAATAATAAGGCAAAAGATTTTGTGAAATATAGCATCAGTTCAATTGTTTATTGTCAAAAAAACAGAAGTCAGCCGCGAAAAGTAAAAACAAAGAGCTCAATATAGGGTTGATAACCAGGAGTAAAGCAGGGTTTTTGATAAATTTGACTTTTTGGAGGGGAAAGAGA
>CAYNOQ010000028.1:0-29488 GCA_964398855.1 uncultured Mariniphaga sp.
GCACCTTTGATATGGGTTATGTTTTTTTGTGCTACAAACATACGAGGTTTAGAAGAAATTACATTTTGGTGAAGCCAATAAGTTTTGGTTTATAGGCTACAACTTGTTATTAGGGTTGATAAAAAAAGGGATAAACTTTGAACTACCATCCCGACCTGAAAACATACGCAGTATTTGTCAGCGTCAATCATGGTTTCATTTTCCTCAAAACCAAAAAGAAATTAAAATCTTTTGGATCAAGCATCTCCCGGAGTCTCTTGTAGGCTCTGCCCATTTGGGTTTTAACCGTGTTTTTTGAGATGCTTAATTTCTCGGCTATTTCAGTGTAGGTTAATGATTCAAAGGCAGCAAGCTTCAGAATTTCTTTGCATTGGTCGGGTAGTTTTTCAATAGCCTGATAGAGACGTACAAATTCCAATTGGTCGTCAAAAAATTTTTCGTCGCCGGGAATGGGAAAATCCTGCTCTAAAGTCTCTGTCAAAACTCTTTTTGTCCGATGGTGGTCAATAATACTATTACGAAGCATCAGAAAAAGATATTGTTTCACCGATTTTTGAATTTCAATTTTCTTTCGGCTTTCCCAAAGTCTGATAAAGCAATCCGACACTAATTCCTGTGCCAAGCCGGGATTTACCTGAACTGATTTGAAAGCGTAGAGGAACATCTGGTGATAATACTTTCCGTGAAGTGCTTTTAGTGCATTTCGGTCGTCCTGTTTGAGCCTTTTCCAGAAATTGCTGTCTTCCATGGTCAGTTTGCTTGCTTGAGCAGCAAATATAATAAATTTTATTGTTGAAATTTGATGCCAGCTAAATTTGTGTACAATTGAAAAAATCCCTCACGCATTTTCAGGGATTAGAAATCAATAAATTTAGTTTACTTTGTATTCCGGCATCAGTGTCAACTCAAATTTTGAATGTAATTTCAATAAAATTGAATGAAATTTACCGATTTAGGCATACATGACGATATTCTTGAAGCCATATCATACATGGGCTTTGAAAACGCTACTCCCATACAGGAGCAGGCAATTCCTGAGATTCTTGCGGGGCACGATCTGATTGCCTGTGCGCAGACCGGAACCGGAAAAACTGCCGCTTTTGTGATTCCTATTTTAGATTTAATTTTAGACTATCCTGAAAATGAGACAACTACCCTGATTCTTGTGCCAACGCGCGAGCTTGCCATGCAGATTGACCAGCAGGTGCAGGGCATCTCTTACGGACTGGGTATCCACTCCATTGCAATTTATGGCGGGGGAGACGGCGATGATTGGGGGCAGCAGAAAAGAGCGCTCACACAGGGCGGAAACATTGTCATTGCAACCCCCGGGAAGCTGATTTCCCATCTGAATCTTGGATATGTTAAGTTTGACACTATAAAATACCTGATTCTGGATGAAGCCGACCGGATGTTAGATATTGGTTTTTATGATGATATTGTCAAAATTATCTCTTTTTTGCCCAAGCAGCGGCAAACATTGATGTTTAGCGCAACCATGGCTCCCAGAATCAAAACACTCTCTGCTGAAATTCTGACCAATCCCCGGGAAATAAATATCTCCATGTCAAAACCGGCAGAAGGAGTTTTGCAGGCAGCCTATTTATGTTTCGAGAACCAGAAAATTCCTTTGATAAACCATTTAATCGCAGACAAACCCGACTATAACAGCATCCTGATTTTTTGTTCAACAAAGCTGAAGGTCAGGGAGCTATCAAAAGCGCTTCAGAAGAACAAAATGTCGGTGGAGGCGATTTCGTCAGACCTGGAACAAAGCGAACGTGAAAAAGTGTTGCAGGGATTCAAATCGCGACGGACGCGCATTCTGGTTGCAACAGATGTGCTGAGCCGCGGAATAGATATCAGCGAAATAAATCTGATTATAAATTTTGATGTTCCGCGCGATGCGGAAGATTATGTGCACCGGGTCGGGCGCACAGCCCGTGCTGACTCCACAGGTGTTGCTATCACGCTGATTAACGAAAGGGATATGCTAAACTTTCATCAGATTGAGCAGCTGATTGAGCGTGAGGTGATAAAACTCCAACTTCCTGAAGAATTGGGAAAAGGTCCCGGCTGGAAAGTAGAAGAACCGCGCAGTAGAAAGTATTCTTCAAGGAAAAAGCGGGTGCAGACAGCAAAAAAAGGTTCAAAAAATTTTAAAAATAAGAGGAGAAAACCACGGGGGAAAAGCACGAAATAACAACTTACATGTTTTCGATATGAAAAAAATGGTGGGAATAGTCATGTTGCTTCTTTTTTCGGTTTCCTGTATCGGAAATGGAAATGAAGACGAAGGCATTAAAACAGGAGCTGAGCAGCCCGAAAAATATCTTCAGCAATTGCAGGGAAAAAAAGTTGGTCTGGTGGTGAACCACACATCATTGGTTGGTGAAATACATCTGGTTGATTTTCTGAGAAGCCGGCAGGTTCAGGTTGAAAAGATATTTGCGCCGGAACACGGCTTTCGCGGTGATGCACCCGCCGGAGCAAAAATTGCCGATGAAGTGGACAGCAAAACAGGTATTCCTGTGGTTTCGCTTTATGGCGAGAATCGCAAACCGAAGCCTGAACATTTGGAAGGCTTGGATCTGCTGATTTTTGACATTCAGGATGTAGGTTGCCGGTTTTATACCTATATATCAACCCTTCATCTGGTTATGGAAGCTTGCGCCGTGAATGGTAAGCCGCTTTTGGTTTTTGACAGACCAAATCCAAATGGTGATTATATTGCCGGACCCGTATTGAAACCGGGTTTTGAATCCTTCGTGGGGATGGACCCGATAGCTCTTGTGCATGGTTGCACGGTTGGAGAGCTGGCACAGATGATAAACGGTGAAAACTGGCTGGAAACATCATTAAAATGCGATCTAACTATAATTCCTGTTGAAAATTATACACACAGTATGGCGTATTCGCTTCCGGTTTCGCCGTCGCCAAATTTGCCAAATGATCTCTCTGTTAGACTGTATCCTTCGCTCTGTTTTTTTGAGGCAACTTCAGTGAGCGTGGGGCGGGGAACCGATTTCCCGTTTCAGGTGATAGGAGGTTTAAAGCCCGGATTGGGCGATTTTCAATTCACGCCCCGAAGTATTCCGCATGCCGCAGACAGACCGCTAAATGAAGGAAAAGTGTGCTATGGTGTGGACTTGCGCCAATTGGAAGAAGTGCCGGAGTTCACTTTGAAATATTTCATGGATTTTTATTCAAAATACGAAAACGAAAAAGAATTTCTTACAAGTGAACGCTTTTTGAATCTGCTTGCAGGCACTGACAAATTAATTGCTCAGATTCGGCAGGGATTATCAGAAAAAGAGATTGTTGAAAGCTGGGAGCCGGAGTTGGAAACATACAGACAAATGAGAAAAAAATACTTACTTTACCCCGATTTTTGAAAAAAACTGAACAATGAATTTCACCATTCTGGACTTTATCATCATTATCGTCTATTTAGGCGGCATTACCCTGTTTGGCATTAAGATAGCCGGCAAGCAGGTTTCAACAAAAGACTATTTTCTGGGAGGCGGAAAAATCCCGTGGTGGGTGGTCTGTTTGTCAATTGTTGCAACGGAAACCAGCACTTTGACATTTATCAGCATTCCCGGGCTTGCATACATAACCAATCTCAATTTTCTGCAAATCACACTGGGTTATTTCCTTGGAAGAGTGATAATTGCGTGGGTGATACTTCCCGCCTATTTCAAAGGGGAGCTGGGGACTGCCTATACTTTTCTTGCCAACCGGTTTGGAACGCCGATGAAAAATCTGGCTTCCGGGGTTTTTATGCTCACCAGGCTTGCTGCCGACGGCGTAAGGCTTTTTGCAACTGCCATTCCGCTTGCTCTGATACTGAAATCAACCTTTTTGGGAGCAAGTCTCACCAACGAGTGGATTTATGTGCTCTCAATAATTGTCATTGCTGTGATTACCTACAGCTACACTTTTGCGGGAGGTTTAAAATCTGTGGTTTGGATGGAAGTTGTGCAGCTGTTCATCTATCTCATCGGTGCAATTGCGGCTGTGATTGTTGTGGGCAGATTTTTAGATGGTGGAATTATGGGGGGAATTGCCAAAGCAAATGCCGCAGGAAAATATGAGATTTTCGATACGGTTTTCAGAAGAAGTTTTAGGGAATTTTTCTCTACGCCCTACACCCTTATTGCCAGCATTATTGGCGGAGCATTTCTTTCCATGGCTTCGCATGGCATTGACCAGCTTGTAGTGCAAAGGCTTCTTGCAACCGGCTCATTGTCAGGAAGCCGGAAGGCATTGGTTACCACCGGGGGAATTATAATTTTCCAGTTTGCGCTCTTTCTTTTTCTCGGCACGCTGCTTTTTGTTTTCTATGGCGGAATGGAGATGAATTCCGATGAAGTTTTCCCCAAATTCATTATCGAAGAGATGCCTACCGGACTGTCGGGGCTTATTATTGCCGCTCTTTTTGCTGCTGCCATGTCCACGCTTTCGAGTTCAATTACTGCACTTGGCTCAACAACAATGTACGACTATGTGATGCCCTATTACAAAAAGCTGAATAGGTCAAATGAAGTGATTATATCACGGCTGATTACCGGAATGTGGAGCATCCTTCTGGTGGGGTCGGCTATTTTCTTTATGAGCAGCTCTCATGTTGTTGTGGAGCTGGCGCTCTCCATCGCATCGTTTACCTATGGCGGTTTATTGGGCACATTTTTCTTAGGTGTGTTGTTTAAATCACCGAAGATTAATCATGCAATACCTGCTTTTTTAACCGGAATTGCCATAATGATTTTTGTGATTCTATTTACTTCAATAGCCTGGACCTGGTACACGCTGATTGGAACGACCGTTACGGTTATTACCGGATTGCTTCTAACTAAAATCTGGAAAAATTAAATTTGCTTACCCTCTTCTTCACATTAATAAATCGTCATTCTCAACCGCAGGTTGGGAATCTACTTGATTAAAATTTACATGAGGGTAAAGACGCGGATATACATTTAGTTTTACCTTTATCTTTACCACAAGATTTCACGAAGTTTTCCTCTGTGTCTCTCTGAGTACTCCGTGGTGAGGTTTTAAGTAACAGTAGGACAAGGTTTTATTAGTTTTTCAGTTTTATCTTCGTGAATCTTAGTGTTTTAGAGTCTTAGTGGCATTTCTGAATTCACAATATTTTACCACGAATGCACGAATGAAAACCACGAATTTGCAAACAAAACTATCAACAGTAATAATTTCCGGAAACTAAGCAGGGAACTTTTCTTCTAAAATGTCGTACAAATCAATGTTGGAACTGCACATTTTTAATAAAAAACAGAAAAAAATAAAATAGTTGCAAAAAAATGTTAATTTTTGTAAATTGATTTCTTATATTTGTGAAAAATAAGTTTTAAAAACAACCGTTTAGCTTTAAAAGTAAAGGAATTGTCTAAGTATCTGCTTCAAATAGTAACTGTGGCACTGGTGCTTATTTCGCTGTTTTCATGCGAAGATGAAGGTTATATGAACTCCCCTGATGCCCGGTTAGTATTTTCCACAGATACAGTGATGTTCGATACAATATTCACCACAATAGGCTCCACTACCCAAAATTTTAAAATTTACAATCCCTATAATGAAAATGTTCTGATTTCACGAATTCGGGTTGCGGGTGGTGATTTTTCCAATTTCAGGCTGAATATCAACGGCATTCCAAGCAATGAGTCTTATGAAGTTGAGGTTCCCGCAAAGGATAGCATCTATGTTTTTGTTGAGGTAACCATTGATCCCAACGGACAAAATCTTCCGATGGTGGTTCAGGATTCCATCGAATTTACGATGAATGCAAACCGGCAAAATATTAAGCTAATTGCTTACGGACAGGATTTTAACTTAGTGAAAGGGGATAGAATCGAAACCACAACCTGGACAGCTGAGAAACCTTATCTCGTTTACGATTATGCCTATGTTGACAGCTTGTCAACACTGTCGATTGAGCCGGGAGCAAGAATTTATTTCCACAAGGGAGCCGGACTTTACGTCAGGGGAAGAATAAAGGCAGAAGGGAATTTTCAGAATCCTATCTTATTTACTGCTGACCGCCTTGAGGATACCTACAAAAATATTCCTGATCAGTGGAATGGAATTATCCTATTTTCCGGTAGTCACGGAAATGTTTTCAATTTCACCAATATCAAAAATGCAAATATTGGATTGCAGGTTGGAACCATTGAAAATGAGGGCTATGCAACGTTAGAGCTTGCCAATTCCAAAATTGAGAATATGGCTTATGCCGGACTGTTTGCCATGAAATCAAAAATAACCGGCTACAACAATGTGATTGCCAATTGCGGCTTTTATGCGGCTGCGCTGCTTGTTGGCGGAGAATATGAATTTGTGCACACAACAATTGCCAACTATTGGGGCGGATATACCAGCAAAATCCGAAAAACCGCTTCACTGGTGCTCTCTAATGCACTTATCATTAAAAGACCTGACGGATCGGAAGTTACCTACACCGGTGATTTGAACAAAGCCTATTTTGGGAACAGCATTATATATGGAAACAATCCAATGGAACTCGAATTGGGGAAAAATGAAGAGAGCGCCTTCAAATACTTTTTTGACCATTGCATTATTCAGGTTCCTGACACTTTTAACATTTCCAGCAAGGATAATTACAGAAATGTGTGGAAAGGGGCGAAGTATGATCCGCTTTTTGTTGACCCCTACGATAAGTACAACTATGCGTTAGACACACTCTCTGCTGCAAAAGACCTTGGTGATTCTGAAATCGCCAAACTGTTTCCACTGGATATTTTGAACAAGGATCGCCTTTCCGATGCCGGACCTGATTTAGGCGCTTACGAGCGGATTGAGAAAAAGGATGAAAAATAGACTTTTACTGCTGCTCCTCCTGACGCTCATAAATTCGGCAGCATTTCCCCAAAGCACTCCCGGCGAATTAACCCTGATGTTTTATAATGTGGAGAATCTTTTTGATACAAAGGATGACCCGCTCACCAATGACGACGAATTCACACCGCAGGGCGACCGCAGATGGACTCCCAGACGGCTTAACAAAAAACTGAATGACCTTGCAAAAGTTATTCTGAGCGCTTCGGGCTGGGATGCGCCACAACTTGTTGCACTTTGCGAAGTTGAGAACCAATATGTGCTCGACAGACTTCGGAAAAACACACCTTTACAAAAGCTCTCTTACAAAACCATCCATAAAGATTCACCTGATTTTCGGGGAATTGATGTCGCTTTTCTCTACAATGAAGACGCTTTTTATCCACTGCAATATCAGTATTTCCCGCTGGTTAACCCGGACGGAACGGAGTTGCAGACACGTGAAATACTTTATGTTTCGGGTGTGGCAGGCAATGCCGACACGATTCATCTGTTTGTCAATCATTGGCCCTCAAGATACTCAGGACTGCTTGAAAGCAAAGACCTCAGAAAATTAGCAGCTGAAACCCTGCGGAAGCAGGTTGAAGCGATTCAGAAAATATATAAAAACCCCAAAATAATTGTTGTTGGCGATTTTAATGATCAGCCCAATGACGATAGTGTTCTCATCCATCTGGGAGCGGCAAAAGCACCCGACTCCGCTGATTCCCTGGCTGATCACAAACTTTACAATCTGTCTTACGACTGGCTGAATGACAAAACGGGAACACTGAAATTTCAGTCGCAGTGGTCAGTTTTTGACCAGATTATTGTTTCCGGGGAATTATTACGGCGCGAAAATGGATTCTACACCAAGCCCGAATGGGCACAAATTGTTAAGCTCCCTTTTTTATTTGAAAAAGATGAGCGCTACGGCGGACAAAGGCTCAAACGCACATATTACGGCTTCAAATATCAGGGTGGTTTTAGTGATCATTTGCCAGTAATCTTAAAACTTCGCCTTATACCGGATTGATTTTCTGTACAGTATAGTTATTTAGGGAGTATTCCTAATCTGTGTAAATATCAATTTCTTCCAATCGGGTTGAGATTCAGTTCTTCAGCTTTTTTTAACATATAAGTATATGCTTCTTCATAGTTGTTCCCGATGATTCCATCGAGAATGGCATCCTTGATTGCATCTTTGATAACTCCCACTTCGCGGCTTGGTCCGATACCGAAAGTTTCCATGATCATTTCACCGGAAACGGGCGGCTGAAAGTTCCGGATGGCATCTTTCTCTTCAATCTCTTTTAGCTTGCGCCTGACGATTTTGAAATTTTTCATGTAACGTTTCACCTTTTCAGCATTTTTGGAAGTGATATCCGCTTCGCACAGTGTCATCAAATCGTCAATGTCATCGCCGGCTTCAAACAGCAGCCGCCGCACTGCCGAATCCGTTACTTCATCTTCCGAAAGAACAATCGGGCGCATGTGCAGCATGACCATTTTCTGAACATATTTCATCTTTTCATTCATGGGCAGTTTCAGCCTTCTGAAAATTCCGGGAACCATTTTCATACCCACAAAATTGTGTGCATGAAATGTCCAGCCCTGACCTTCAACATATTTTTTTGTTGCCGGCTTGGCAATGTCGTGCAGCACTGCCGACCAGCGCAGCCAGAGATTTTCGGAGTTTGGCGCCAGTCGGTCCAGAACTTCAAGCGTGTGGTAGAAATTGTCTTTGTGCCCGATCTTATTTATGACGTCAACTCCTTTCAGATTTTGCAGTTCGGGAAAGATTATTTCCAATAAACCCGTAACTTCCAGTAATTTAAAACCTATTGAAGGCTGTTCTGCAAGAATGATTTTATTCAGCTCGTCGGAGATTCGTTCTGCCGAGACAATTTTAATGCGTTCTCTGTTTTCTGCAATTGCCCGGAATGTTTTCTCTTCGATTCTGAAATTCAGCTGCGTTGAAAACCGGATTGCCCGCATCATGCGAAGCGGATCGTCTGAAAAAGTAACCGAAGGATCAAGCGGTGTGCGCAATATTTTGTTTTTCAGGTCTTTCAATCCGTTAAAAGGATCAATCAGCTCACCGTAGTTGTTTTGATTCAGACTGACGGCAAGTGCATTTATGGTGAAATCGCGGCGGTTCTGATCATCTTCAAGAGAACCGTCTTCAACAATCGGTTTGCGCGAGTCGCTTCGGTAGGACTCTTTTCGTGCACCAACAAATTCAACTACAAAATCATTGTATTCAAGATGGGCAGTGCCAAATTTTTTGAAATAACTGACAGACGGTCTGGGTTTTAAGCGCTTTGCGACATTTTTTGCCAGGTTGATTCCGCTTCCCAACGTAACAATATCAATGTCTTTTGATTGCCTTCCCAACAACAAGTCACGTACGTAACCACCTATTACACAGGTCTCCTGCTGCATTTCAGCCGCGGCATCTGCAATGTTTTTGAATACTATATTATCCGGTAGATTAATCATCAATCAATGAGTCTTTTTTAAATTATCCTGACATATCAGGCGAAAACGTGACAAAATTACAATTTATTCAATAAAACCGGGCTTCTTTTACGTTCGTATGAATATGGTATTATCTTTGCAATCCGGGCATCCATTAATTTAGATATATAAATTTTTAAATACGAGTAATATGTTGGAGCATTTAACAATTGAGACGTTTAAAGAAAAAGTTTTCAATTTTGAAACAGGCAAAGATTGGAAATATGAGGGTTCAGTGCCTTGTCTTATAGACTTTTATGCCGACTGGTGCGGTCCGTGTAAAATGGTTGCGCCGGTTTTGGAAGAGTTGCAGAAAGAGTATGGCGATAAAATCGTCATTTACAAAATAGATACCGAACAGGAGCGTGAACTTGCCGGTATGTTTGGTATTCAAAGTATTCCTTCGCTGCTTTTTGTTCCGGTGGACGGGCAGCCACAAATGGCAATGGGCGCACTACCCAAAGCTACATTCGAGAAAGCCATTTCCGATGTGCTGAAAGTTGAAAAACCGTTAGTGGTCTAAAAAACATCAAGCACTTTTTCAAGCTGAATTCCGCGCGAGCCTTTTATAAGAATTGCGCCGGAATTTATCGGATTTCCTTTGAGAAATTCACATAATTGACCGGTATCTGAAAAAGCAGGATAGCCCCAATTCAGGGCAGCTTTTTTAAATGCCTGTCCCACAAGAAGCACCTTTTCAAAATGGTGCTTCTCTATTTCGCGAAGCAGGGCCAGGTGTTCGCTTTCTGAATAATTCCCAAGTTCAAGCATATCTCCCAAAATCAGATGGCGGGGCGGACTGAACGATTTTACAAAACTTCTGATGGATGCCTGCATGTTTGTCGGGTTGGCGTTGTAGGCATCAATAATTATTTTGAGACTTCCTTTTTCAATCAACTGAGAGCGGTGGTTCTGAGGCTGGTAGCGCTGGATTGCCGCCTGAATTTGTGCCGGTTCAATTTTAAAGTAATTTCCCACACAGGCGGCAGCCATGATATTTTCAAAATTATAACTTCCCGTCAACCGGGTTCTGGTCAACAGTGCGCCGTTTGGAAAGTTTATTTTCACATGGAGATAGGGTGGAGCTAAAACCGGAATACCGGAAAAATCAGTGTCTTCATTTCCGTAGCTTATCCGACTTGAGTAGCTTCTAACTAATTCCTTCAGAACCGGATTGTTGCCATTGTAGAAAATAACACCTTGGTTTTTCCTGATATGTTCATACAATTCGGCTTTTGTGTTTTTGATGGTTTCATAAGAGCCAAATCCCTGAAGATGAGCCAGTCCGATATTTGTGATTATTCCGCAATCCGGATCGGCAATGGCGCATAACTCCTTGATTTCAAACGGATGGTTGGCACCCATCTCAATTACACCGATTTCGGTTGAATTGTCCATTTGCAGAAGCGTGAGCGGAACGCCAATGTGGTTGTTCAGATTTCCTTTGGTGAATGCAACCCGGAAGCGGGAGCCTAAAACAGCCGAAACCAGCTCTTTTGTGGTGGTTTTTCCGTTTGTGCCGGTAATCGCCAGAATCGGAATATTCAATTTTTTTCGGTGTAGTGCCGCCAGCTCCTGTAATGTTTTGAGTACATCTTCAACCAAAATGGTTCTTTCAGATGTCAGGAATGCTTTTTCATCAATTATTGCGTAGGCAGCTCCCTTTTTTAACGCTTCGTCCGCATAGTGATTGCCATTGAAGCTTTCTCCTTTCAGGGCAAAAAACAGGGCACCTTCTGAAATTCTCCTGCTGTCGGTTTCAACTTTTGGATGAGCAAGAAAAAGCCTGTAAATATCTTCAGTGGTCATTTTTTTAAATAAAAAAAGGCTGATAATTGATTTTCAGCCTTTCATATAACATTTTTTTCAATTCAATTTAAAAACCTTCAGGACTTCCCACTCTGGTCATTGCACAACGGAATCCTAAGTCATTCTGTGCTTTGGTTTGCTCCAGATACCTCCTGGTTCCGGGAATCAGCCAGTAGGGTCTGTCTTTCCATGAACCGCCCTTGTAAACCCGCACTTCATCGGTGATGAGTGAAGAGAAAAAGCCGGGACGCTCATCCTGAATGTACATGCTGTTTGTGCCAGCTCCTTCTTCAAGATTCCAGTCGCCGGAATCAATAATCTGGGACTCAACATCTCCGTCACGGAAATTCCGGTAGTCGGCGATGGTATCCTGGATCAGCTGCCCGTACTGGTCGCGCATCAGCTCTCCGCCTGCTCCGCGCCGGTATTCGGTCAGCACATTTCCTCTGAACGGCTGAAACTCTTCAACGTCAAGAAAAGAGAGCGGACGATACACGTCAGCAACCCATTCGTTTACGTTTCCTGCCATGCAGTAAAGTCCGTAATCGTTTGGCTCATAAGAAAATATTGGTGCTGAAATGTCGGCGTTGTCATTCAGCGAGCCTGCCATACCCATCATGTCACCTCTGCCTCTCACAAAGTTGGCTCGCATCTGCCCTTTTCCCTTGCGGGAATCTTTTCGCAGGTAGGCGCCATTCCAGGGGTAAAGTCTGCGGTCGGTGAGAAGTTCGCCGTCGGTGTTGCCAATAAGCCCGTAAGCTGCATATTCCCATTCTGCTTCGGTGGGCAGCCTGTAGCTTGGCAGCATGATGCCGTCTTCCCATTTAACCCTTCGGTTTGTGCCGTCTCTGTTTCGCTGTGGTCTGTTTCCGTCTGTGCCCTGATACATTCCGGCGAGATAGGTGTCGGTGGAAAAGGTATTTTCACCGGACTGTGCATTGTCATGCCTGATAATTCCCTTACTTACCAGAATCTGCTCGTTAACCCGGTCGGTGCGCCAGATGCAGTAGGCGTTTGCCTGCTCCCAGGTTACGCCCACAACCGGATAATCGCTGTATGCCGGGTGCCTGAAGTAGTTTTGGATATACGGCTCATTGTAAGCCAGTTCACTTCGCCACAATGTGGTGTCGGGCAGCACCGAATTGATCTTTTGCTGATCGCCGGGATAAACCCTCTGGAGCCAGTATGTAAATTCGCGGTAATCCTGATTGGAAACTTCGGTTTCATCCATGTAAAAAGATGCAACGGTTACTCTTCGCGGATGATTATCCCACTTGTGCATCACATCTTCTTCCACGCGCCCCATAACGAACGTTCCGCCCTGAATAAATACCAGTCCGGGTCCCGCTTTCTGATCATATCCTGAAAGATAAGGGATATTGCCTGTTTCTTCAGAATTATATGCCCAGCCTGTTGTCCGGGAAACGCCGCCTTTGCCTCCGCGTTTAAATAAACCGCATCCTGAAACGGAAGCAGCTAATAAAATTAAAAGCAATGTCCTTAGTCTCATTAAATTAGTGTTTTTTCTATTTTTCTAATTGACACAAATATAACTGATTTGTTTAATTCTTATTGTTTAGGGTAGTTATAATTTTTCTTTTAAAATAAAACCAACCAATTATCTTTGCCAGCAAAACTACAAAATAACTCGGTTATCCGATACTAAATTGAACAGCAATATTTACTTTCGTTTGTCGTTTTTAAAGGATAATACCAATTTGAAATATAATCGGATGAAAATCTGACTGAAATTGTAAATTTCGCAAAATAAATTTATCAGATGAATAAATACCTCTTTCTGCTGCTTCTGTTCCTCGCCGGTTTTACCTCAACCGATGTGCAGAAAGAAATCTATACAATTGACTGGCAAACTTCGGCTGATCCGGAAAATATTTTGGGATACACTTTTCCTGAAGCTGAATTTATTGACAGCGAATCTCATTTGCCGTATTACTGCAAAATTTTCCGGTTTGAAAAAGGTGAAACCGGGTTTCAGTTTACTCTGGAAAACAGTGATTTTGAACCGCTTGAAAATGACAAGCTGAATGAGTTTTCAGAACAGTTTCCTGATGAGGCGGCGCTGAAAACGAACCGGTTTAAATCCGGCGACATTGAGTTGATTGAACTTCGGATTCCTGCCGTAATCCGCAAAAACGATAAATTTTTCCGGCTGAAAAAATTTGGATTGAAGAAGACTCCCGTAATGCTGAAATCGGTTGCTGCCATTTCCGGTTACGACTGGAAAACTGAATCTGCGCTTAAAGATGGTAAGTGGGTCAAAATAAGCATGAAAGAGAAGGGGGTTTATAAAATTCCCTATTCAAAGCTGACAAGCTGGGGTTTTCCCAACCCTTCGCAGGTGAAGGTTTTTGGCGCCGGCGGCACCATTTTACCCGAAAGTGCGGGAGATATTAAATATGACGATGTTCCGCAGGTTTCTGTATGGCATGGCAAAAGCAACGGCGCCGACTGCATTTTTTTCTTTGCACCCGGCACAACTGAATGGAATTTCAATAAAAATAACGGTCGTTTTGAACATCGTATAAATCCCTATGCAACGCGTGGATTTTTCTTTCTGACCGACAAGTCGGGGAGCGCTTTGCAGGTAGAAGCTTCCCAAACTCCGGCGGAACCTTCCACACACTCAATTGCTTATTTCGATGAATTTATTCTTCATAAAACCGAACGTTTTAATTTGATTCAGTCAGGAAAACAGTGGTTTAGCGAACGCTTTTCAAACGGTTCAACGCGTAATTTTACGTTTGCACTTGCTGAGCCGGAAGCATCCACATCGGTTTCGGTGAAAATAAATGCAGCCGGACGCTCGTCGGCAACTTCTGAAATGACGGTTTCAACAGGTTCGGCAAACACCGCAAAAATCAATTTTTCCGGAGTGAATACTTCTTCAAATGCCGGAAATTATGCCGATGAAGGCACATTGTTATACACATTGCCGGCAGCCGGAAATGTGGATTTAGCCTTGAAATATTCGGGAAGCGGTTCGCTTGCTGAAGCGTGGTTGGATTTCATCGAGTTGAACTATCGTAGAAAGCTGAAACTCACTGACCAAACGCTCTTTTTTAGGGATGTAGCTTCGGTAGGCAGCGGAAATATTGCTGAATTTTCCATCGAAAACACCTCTTCTGATGTTAAGGTTTGGGATGTAACCGACCAATTCCGGGTGAAGGAAGTGCAGCTGAATTTTTCCGGGAATAAGGCAACCGCAAAGCAGCCGGCACAGGAACTGAGAGAATATGTTGCTTTCAGCCCCAACGGAAATCTGCCCGAACCGGAATTTGTGGAAGATGTGGAAAATCAAAACCTGCACGGAATCAGCACACCGGAATTCTTAATTGTTACACATGCGAATTTCCTGGAGCAGGCAAACAATCTGGCTGATTTTCACCGGACTTATGATAATATGCAGGTAGAAGTTGTTTCAGCCGACAAAATTTACAACGAGTTCAGCAGTGGCAACAAGGATGCCACCGGAATCCGCAATTTCATCAAAATGCTTTATGACCGGAAGCAGGGATTAAAGTATGTGCTGCTGTTCGGTGACGGAAGTTATGACAACAAGGGGATTTTATCCGGCAGCAACAATTTTATTCCCACTTTTCAATCCGATAATTCCCTGAGTGGCGTGGATTCTTTTGTCTCTGACGACTATTTCGTGATTTTGGATGATGGCGAAAATGTGTATAGCGGCGCCATTGATCTGGGAATTGGAAGAATTCCGGTATCAACCGTTTTTCAGGCGGAATTGTCGGTGGGGAAAGTGCGCGACTATCACGGGCAGCAGGCGCTTGGCAACTGGAGAAATGTGGTCTGCTTCATTGCCGATGATAAGGACGGGAACCTGCACATGGCAGATTCCGAACGGCTGGCAAATCAGGTGAATGACAGTCATGGTGAGTTTGTTACCAACAAGATATATTTTGATGCCTATCAGCAGATTTCGGGTCCCGGCGGGCAGAGATACCCCGAAGTTACAGATGCCATAAATGAACAGGTTAAAGACGGTGTGTTGATATTAAATTATGTGGGACATGCCAATGACAGGTTTTTGGCTGATGAAAGAGTCCTGGAAATCAATCATATAAATGCCTGGACAAATGCACAGAAATTACTGATTTTTATGACTGCAACCTGTGAATTCAGCCGTTTTGATGCCGATGACATGTCGGCAGGCGAATATGTTCTTTTCAATCCCAACGGCGGCGGAATCGGGCTGTTTTCAACAACGCGCTTAGTTCTTTCGGCATATAACTATCAGCTCAGCCGCAATTTTTACAATAGTGTGTTTGAAAAGGATGAGCAGGGGCAACACTACCGGATGGGCGATATTATGCGTCTTGCGAAAATCAATACCAGCGGGGTAATCAACAAACGGAATTTCAGCCTGCTGGCAAATCCGGCGCTCCGGCTTGCCTATCCGCGGCATCGCGTTTATACCACGAAAATTAACGGGCAGGATGCAGAAGCTGATCCCGACACCATCGGCGCTTTGCAGAAAATAACCATTTCGGGATTTGTTGGCGATGAGTCAGGAAGCAAGCTTTCCGGTTTCAACGGAACAGTGACGCCGACAGTTTTTGACAAGTCCGCAATGATGACAACCAAAGGAAACGGGGGAGAAACGCCCATGAATTACAAGGTGCAGAACAGCGTTATTTATAAAGGAACCACCCGGGTAACCGACGGTGAATTTTCATTCAGTTTTGTCATTCCCAAAGATATTTCATACAGTTTGGGTGAAGGAAAAATCATGTATTATGCCGAAAATGGTGAAACCGATGCGCATGGCGCATTTACCAATTTTTATATTGGCGGTGCGGGTTCGCAGATTGAAGATAGCAAAGGACCGGAAATAGAGCTGTTTTTAGATAGCCCCGATTTCAAATCCGGCGACAGGGTGAGCAACAATCCGGTTCTGCTTGCCTATCTTTCCGACGAAAACGGAATAAACACCGCCGGCTCGGGAATCGGACATGACATTACCGCCACATTAGATGATGACTACGCAAATGTGATGGTGCTCAACAACTATTTTCAGGCAGATATAGGCGACTACACCAAGGGAATGATTCGTTATCCGCTGAGAAATCTCTTGCCGGGCAGGCATAAACTCAGGTTGAAGGCATGGGATGTGGCAAATAACTCTTCCGAGGCGGAAATTGAGTTTGAAGTTACCGGTGAATTTACCATTTCAGCGGTAACAAACTATCCCAATCCAGTGCGGGATCACACCTATTTTACCTTTGAGCATAACCGGGCGGATGCTTCTTTCGATGTATTATTTGAGATATTGGATGTGGAAGGAAGACGGATTGATAATTTTAAAACGCAAATCAGTTCCGCCGGAACGGTCAGTAACCCGGTGCGCTGGGATTTGACGGAAGCCGGAATCAGATTGCGCGATGGTATCTATTTATACAGGGTGGTTGCCCAAAGTCCGGATGGATTAATCACTTCCAAAACCGGAAAAATGTCAATTGTCCGCTAATATTTTAAATCAACTGTACTTTTTTAAGGAATCATTCGTTCTCTGTTTTTGTGTCAGTCGTTGCTTTATTAACAATTTATATATTTGCAGCGCTTAATTTTTTGAAAGATTATGATTAGATTTTTTCGTTCACTTTTTGTTTTGATGCTTATTCTTTTGTCTGTTAACTATGCTCATGCGCAGGCAACTGTTACAGGAGCCAATATTGTTACCACAGCGGTTCCGTTTCTCTCCATCACTCCCGATTCAAGAGCCGGGGGGATGGGCGATGTGGGTGTGGGCACCACGCCCGACCTGAGCGCTCAGCACTGGAATCCGGCAAAATATGTATTTATGAACAGCGATATGGGAGTCAGCCTTTCCTACTCTCCGTGGCTGCGCGCACTTGTTGACGACATGAACCTTGCCTATTTGGTGGGGTACAAAAAAATTGACGATGTGCAGACCGTCAGCAGCTCGCTGCGCTATTTCTCTTTGGGCGATATTATTTTTACAAGCGAATACAGCACTTTTGAGGGGCAACACAGTCCCAACGAATTTGCCATTGATTTAGGCTATTCCCGCCTGCTTGCAGAAACCTTTTCAGGTTCGGTGGCAATTCGCTATATCCGCTCCGATTTAACCGGCGGTCAGCTGGTTAATGGTGTTGAGACCAGACCCGGAAACTCCTATGCAGCTGATGTCGCTTTTTACTATTATAATGAGTTCAGACTGAACCGGAAAGACAACATTTTTTCTGCCGGAATAAATATTCAGAATATCGGTGCAAAAATTTCCTATTCCGATGATGTTGAGAAAAACTTTATCCCGACAATGATGCGGTTAGGCACTGCCTATACCACTCAGCTTGACGATTATAACACATTCAGTTTTTCTATAGAAGCAAATAAACTTCTGGTACCGACACCTCCGCATGATTCCACAATTTACGAACAGGGTACTGTTATTGGCGGGCCGTGGGGGGTGCATACGGATAAATCGGTTATTGCCGGGATTTTCTCATCATTTACCGACGCTCCCGGTGGCTTGAAGGAAGAGTTGCAGGAGATCAACCTGGCAGCCGGCGTGGAATATTGGTATAACAACCAATTTGCGCTCAGGGCAGGTTATTTCTGGGAGCATGAAAACAAGGGAAACCGAAAATTTCTCACTGCCGGCGCAGGATTCAGAATGAATGTTTTTGCACTCGACTTTGCATACCTGCTGCCAACCCAGCGAAATCATCCATTGGAAAATACCCTCAGATTTACGCTCTCCTTTGATGTGGAAGCATTTGGAAATCAACGCTGACTATGTACCGGATCGGACAGGGATATGACGTGCACCGCCTGGAGGATGGCGAAACGCTCTGGCTTGGCGGAATCCTGATTCCGCACAGCAAAGGGACAGTTGCCTACTCCGATGGCGATGTGCTGCTTCACGCAGTTTGCGATGCGCTGCTTGGGGCTGCAAATCTTGGTGACATCGGGACGCATTTCCCCGACACTTCTTCCGAATTTAAAGATGTTGACAGCAAAATTTTGCTGAAAGAGACCTACGCTCTGGTGAAAAGCAAAGGGTATGAATTGGTGAATATGGATAGCACCATCAGCGCTCAGCAGCCAAAGCTCAACCCTTATATTCCCGAAATGAAATCGGTTATTGCCAAAATTCTTGGTGTAGATTCCGAAAGAATTTCAATTAAAGCGACAACTACCGAAAAACTGGGCTTTGAAGGGCGCGAAGAGGGAATTTCAGCCCTTTCGGTGGCGCTCCTGAAGAAAATCGGATAGATTTAAAATATCAAAATAATTATCTGCTTTCCGTGTTTGTCGGGTTTCTTTCGGCAGTTGGCGTTACATTTTCTATTTTTCCCGATTTTTTGTTTAAAATCTCATTATTTTTGAGAATATTTGAGGGTAAATTTAATACATCACATTATGAAAAAAGGATTACTTATCATTTTTGCAGCTTTTGCGGGATTCTTTCTCTCGGGCTGCGGATATAATAAAATGGTTGATCTTCAGGAGCAGGTAACTTCACAGTGGGCACAGGTTGAAAATGTTTATCAGCGCCGTGCCGATTTGATTCCCAATTTAGTGAACACCGTGAAAGGATATGCACAGCATGAGCAGGAAACGCTGACCGGCGTAATTGAAGCCCGTTCCAAAGCAACTTCCGTGAATGTGGATGCCCAAAACCTGACCCCCGAAACTTTGGAGCAGTTCAATCAGGCACAGGAAGGGCTTACTTCTTCGCTGAGCAGACTGATGTTGGTTGTGGAGCGCTATCCCGATCTGAAAGCCAACGAAAACTTTCTGGATTTGCAGGCACAGTTGGAGGGAACGGAAAACAGAATTGCCGTGGAGCGGAGAAAATTCAATGAAGTGACTCAATCTTACAACGCTTATATCCGTAAATTTCCGCAGCTCATTTATGCCGGACTGCTCGGGTTTGACAAGAAAATTTACTTTGAAGCGCGTCAGGGTGCTGACCAGCCGCCTGTCGTGGAGTTTTAACAAAAATGAATGTTCGGAAATATTTTTCTGAAGAGGAGAAGCTTCAGATAATCAACGCTATCCGGGAGGCTGAAACCAACACTTCCGGGGAAATTCGGGTGCATATTGAGAAATATTGCAAAAACAATGTGCTCGACAGGGCTGCCTATGTTTTTAAGGTGCTGGAAATGCATAAAACCCGGCTTCGCAACGGGGTGCTGTTTTACCTTGCAGTTGAAGAGCAGAAATTTGCCATTTTGGGCGATGCGGGGATAAACCGGGAAGTTCCGGAAAATTTCTGGGAAGATATTAAAAGTGAGATGGCTGCCTGTTTTCGGGATGGGAAAATTTCCGAAGGATTATCAACCGGAATTCTCAGGGCAGGGGAGCAGTTGAAACAGCATTTTTCGTGGCAGGAAGATGATGTGAATGAGTTGCCGGATGAAATTTCTTATGAAGATTCAATGGAAGAGCGATGAGAAAAATCTTGATGTTTTTGATATTCCTTGCCGGAATTTCGGGTTTAAAAGCCGAAATTCCCGAGCGCCCCGAACCGCCGAGACTGGTAAATGATTTTGCCGGGATTTTGTCGGAAAATGAATACGGTTTGCTCACGAAGAAGCTGGAAGATTTTGCCCGTGAAACATCCACGCAGATTGTCATTGTAACCGTAAAAGACTTAGAAGGCTACGACCCCGGTGATTATGCTTTCAGGATTGGCGACAAATGGGGAGTTGGTCAGAAAGGTAAGGAAAACGGAGTAATTATTTTGGTGAAACCAAAATACGGTAACGAGCGCGGAAGAATTTTCATCGCCACCGGATATGGACTTGAAAGTGTTCTTCCGGATGCAATAGTCAACGGAGCCATCATAAATTCTGAAATTATACCGGAATTTCAGAATGATAATTACTACAAAGGGCTTGACAAAGGAATCAGCGTTATAATGGACATCACGCGTGGCGAATACAGCGCTGAATTTTATGAAGCTAATCAAAGTGATTCAGTTGAAGCCATTATAGTCATTATAATTTTGATTATCATATTTGTTGTCATCCCCTGGCTGAGACACAGGAGCCGCAGGTTTTATTCACCGGGGAAAGATTCTCCGTTCTGGACAACCATGGGAATGCCGTCGTCAGGCAGGCATAGCGGTACATTCGGAAGCTTTTCGTCCGGTAGCGGCAGTTTTGGTGGCGGTGGGTTTGGCGGATTTGGCGGTGGCAGCTTCGGCGGCGGTGGAGCCGGGGGAAGCTGGTAGCTTCCCGGTGCTTAAAATTTGTAGCTCAGTCCAACGCCAAAAAGTTGTTTCAACTGAATGCGCCTTCCGGTATTTCCCAAATCGTCAAGCGGAATCAGAATGTCGTGGTCATAAACCATGTTGGTCAGCAGGTTTGCCGACAAATAATCATTGATTTTCATGTTTATGGCAACATCCCAGTTTACGTCAATATTTTGCGGTTCGTGAAAATAGTTGGAGAAAAGCGCCAGCGTGGTAGCCAGACTCACATTTTTCATCAGGTCTGCCTTAAATTCACTTTTGACAGTTGCCCCCATTTCTGCTCTGAACTTTTTGCCGGGGTCAACACCGAAAGCGCCTGCCGCTGACAAAGCTTCATCGGTAACAATGGTGAACTTCCCGGAAACGGGAGTGAAAAACAGTGAAAAATTATCAGATGGTTTATAATCAAAACCGGAAGCTAAGGTTATGTATGCAGGTGCAAAAAGCCCTGAAATTTTGTCGGTGGTGTTGGGATATTTGTATCCGTCGGCAAACTGTGTTAAAAAATTGACAAATGAAGAGAAGAACAGGCGCTCATTGTTCATTTTAACGCCCAATTTGGAGTTGATGTCTAATTTGTCATCTGTTTTAATTACTTCATTTCCACCTTCCTTCATCAGACCATAGCCGGTTTTTAGCGTATTTTCCCAATTAATCTTGTTTTTTTCGTAGTTGGCGCTCATATTAAACAAGCCCACGCTTGAGACGGAGTTTTTACCGCCGCCAACCCAGTGTGAAAATGAAACCTGACTGAAGTTGAGTGATGCCTGACCTGATACTTTCCAGTATGTGGTATCCCGGTTCTCCTGAGCTTTCAGGCTAAAAGCGAAGAATAGGAGTAGTAAGGATGAGGTTAGTGATTTTATTTTCATGCTTGCTTTTGAAATATTATTCTACATCAATAACACTGATATTCTGGTCAACAAGAATTCGTCCGCAATATTCACACACAATAATCTTTTTGCGACTGGCAATATCAAGCTGCCGCTGTGGTGGTATTTTGTTGAAACAGCCTCCGCAGGCGTCACGCTGAATGGTAACCACCGCCAGTCCGTTTCGGGCATTTTTGCGGATTCTTTTAAAAGCTGTCAGCAGGCGCGGCTCAATGAATATCTCAATTTTTTCAGCTTTCCCTTTGAGTTTTTCTTCCTCAATTTTTGTCTCCTGTGTTATTTCGTCAAGCTCGCTTTTCTTGCGGCTCAAATCATCTTCATGCTCTTTCAGTGCTTGCTTTGAAGATTCGATATTCTGCTTTTTTTCTGCAATTTCAGCAGTAAATTCCTTAATTCTCTTTTCGGAAAGCTCAATTTCAAGGTTCTGAAATTCAATCTCTTTCGACAGTGAGTCAAACTCTCTGTTGTTCCTGACGTTGTTTTGCTGTTCCGTATATCGGACAATCAGCGCCTGAGAATCTTTAATCGAAATTTTCCGGTTGTTGAGAGATGTTTCAAGAACTTTAATCTCATCTTCCAGGTTGTAAAGTCTGGTTTTAATTCCGGCAATATCATCTTCGAGATCCTGAACCTCAAGCGGCAATTCGCCTCTCAAAGTCTTAATTTTATCAATCTCGGAAACCACGGTTTGTAGTTCATGCAAAGCACGCAGTCTCTCCTCAATGGAAATATCTTTCTCTTCCTGCTTTATATTTGTTGTACTCATCGCTTTATACTTTTAATTCAAAAACTATTTATAATAAAAAATCGGATTGGTGTTTACCTCCGAAAATCGGATTGCAAAATTAGTGAATTTTTTTGTAAGCAATTCATGAAAAAGCTCTTTAGTAAATTGTTCGCTCTCATAATGTCCTGTATCTGCGATAACAATTTTGTTTTCTGCATCAAAAAACTGATGATATTTAACATCAGCAGTAACAAAAAAATCAGCTTTTGCAGCAATGGCATCCGAAATCAGGAATGACCCTGAACCTCCGCAAACAGCCACTTTGCTTACCGGCTTGTTCTGCAATGCCGTATGCCTGATACATCCGGTTTGCAGTTTGTCTTTCAACAAGGCAAGAAAATCTGTTTCTGCCATCGGTTCCTTCAACTCACCAATCATGCCCATACCCGCTTTTTCATAAGAGTTATCCAGTGGATAAATATCGTAAGCAACTTCTTCATAAGGGTGTGAACTGATTAACGCCCGGATAATTTTTTCCTGTTTCCAACCCGGAAAAATTGTCTCAAACCGGATTTCTTTTTCATAGTGCACTTCTCCCTTTTTTCCAACGTAAGGATTTGAACTTTCGCTGCCTCTGAAACTTCCGGTTCCCTCTAAATTATATCCGCAGGAGTCGTAATTTCCGATATGCCCGGCTCCGGCAGCAAAAACCGCATCTCTCACTTTGCCGGCAGCCTCATGCGGAATGAACGTAACCAGTTTTTTCAGATTTCCGCGGGCAGGTTGCAAAATCCGGCAATTGAGAAGCCCCAGCTTTTCACAAATCTTTGAATTTACTCCTCCGGTTATGGCATCAAGATTTGTGTGTGCGGCATAAATTGCAATGTCATTTTTAATAGCCTTGATAACGGTGCGCTCCACATAGTTTTTGCCGGTCAGCTTTTTCAGTCCCGAAAAAATCACCGGATGGTGTGCTATAATTATTCCGGCTTTTTTTGCAATGGCTTCATCCACAACTTCTTCCGTAACGTCAAGCGTCACAAGCGCCGATGATACTTCTGCCGAAGCATCGCCCACAATCAGCCCCGCATTGTCATACGATTCCTGTAACGCAAGCGGTGCAATTGTTTCAAGATATTCTGCTATCTCTTTAATCTGAACCATAAGAATCCTCCACTTCTTTCAAAATGCCCTGCAGTTCGTTTTTAATCGTCTGCAGCTGTTTAACAATTTCCCATTTCTCAAGGGATTGCTGTTTGTTCACTTTCAGTTTTTGTCTGACTCCTTTTGTCGTTAAACCGCAATCCTGAACCAGATAGTTGATAAACCGGATGGTTTCAATATCCTCCTGCCTGTACATGCGGGTTCCCCCGGAGCTTTTTGCCGGTTTCAGTTCATTGAAACAGCTCTCCCAATAGCGGATGGTCGGCGCTGAAACGTCAACCATGGCAGACACCTCTCCGATTGAGTAAAATACCTTTTCTATTTTTGGATTTTTGGTGGACACGTCTAATCGAGTGATTGTCCGATATTAGACGAGATGGAGATCATTCTTTCAAACTCCTCGGGTGTAAGGTCTTTGAAGTAATAGTGCTGCGGATTGACCGGCGCACTGTTTCGGTGAACTTCATAGTGCAGGTGCGGAGCCGTTGAACCGCCGGAATTTCCCACATAGCCGATTACGTCTCCCCGTTTCACTTCCTGACCTAATCTCACGTTAAAAGCATTCATGTGTGCATACAGGGTTTCATATCCGAAGTCGTGGTCGATTTTGACATACAGCCCAAAACTGACTTTACTTTGCCTTGAACCGGCAACTTCAACAACTTTCCCATCTCCGGTTGCATAAATCGGGGTGCCTATCGGAGCGGTGAAATCCATTCCATAGTGCATTTTCTTTACCTTGTATATAGGATGAATGCGGTAGCCCCAGCCACTGGCAGTTCGTTTTAAATCTTCGTTGGCAACCGGCATTATTGCAGGAATACTGGCAAGCATTTTCTCTTTGTTCAGAGCCATTTTCAGCACTTCATCGTAGGATTTCGACTGAATATAGGCTTCCTTTCCTAAAATATCTAACTTTTTTGCCGTTTCAACAATGAGTTTTGAATTGCTGAGATTATCCAGATGCGAATACCTGTTGACGCCTCCAAACCCCGCTTTGCGGATGGATGAAGGAATCGGGTCTGCTTCAAAAATAATGCGGTAAATATTGTCGTCGCGCTGCTGCAGATCGGCAAGCACATTTTCAATGCGGCCCAGATCGCGCTGCATCAGCTCATACTGACCGAGCATCCGCTGATTTTCCCGCCGCAATGCCTTGGCGCGCGGTGTTTCATAGAAACTCAGAAAAACAAATACCATTATCAGTGCAAAAGCAAGACTGGTTGATAAATATGCAGTTATTTTCCCGGCTTTCTCCCTGAAAGATATTCCTACGCGCTCATAACTCAGGGTATCGGAGTTGAATTTGTATTTCTTTTTCGCCATAATTTTAATGTACCGGCAATAAATTTACTGTTTCAGACAAAATAAATTAAAACCTTTAACTTTGCAGGAATTTTTAAAATTAATTATTATAACGGCGCAAAATTAAAAAATAATCTTCACAAATAAAATGTGGCAGAGCGCTTTAGAAATTTTTAACAAAAATTAGAATTTAAGTTTTGGGATGAAAAAGACTTCTACAGAAATACGTAACGCTTTTTTGGATTTTTTTAAGGAAAAGAATCACCGGATAGTTGAGTCGGCGCCAATTGTTGTGAAAAACGATCCGACGCTCATGTTTACCAATGCCGGAATGAACCAGTTTAAGGATCAGTTTCTGGGGAATGAGCCGGTGAAATACCATCGCGTGGCAGATACCCAAAAGTGCCTGCGCGTTTCGGGCAAGCACAACGATTTGGAAGAGGTAGGATTTGATACCTATCACCACACCATGTTTGAAATGCTTGGCAACTGGTCGTTTGGCGACTATTTTAAAGAAGAAGCCATCGACTGGGCATGGGAATTTTTGGTGGATCGCATGGGATTGCCTGCTGATCGGCTCTATGCAACAATTTTTGAAGGCAGTAGCGAAGATAATCTTCAGCGCGATGATGAAGCCGCCGGCTACTGGGCAAAACATCTGCCCGGCGAACGCATACTCGACGGCAGCAAAAAAGACAATTTCTGGGAGATGGGGGATACCGGTCCGTGTGGTCCATGTTCAGAAATACACATTGACCTGCGTCCCGAAAGCGAATTGGCTCAAATACCGGGCGATGAGTTAGTGAACAAAGACCACCCGCTCGTAATCGAAATATGGAATCTGGTTTTTATTCAGTTTAACCGAAAAGCAGACGGAAGTCTGGTTGAGCTTCCCGCAAAACACGTGGACACCGGAATGGGGTTTGAGCGCCTCTGCATGGCGTTGCAGGGGGTAACATCAAATTACGATACCGATATTTTTCAAAATATTATTCGCGAAATTGAAAAGCTGAGCGGTTTAAAATATGGAGAAAACGAAAAACCCGATATTGCCATGCGGGTGGTGGCTGACCATCTGCGGGCTGTCGCTTTTTCCATTGCTGACGGGCAACTGCCGTCAAATAATAAAGCCGGCTACGTGATCCGGCGAATTCTGAGACGCGCCGTCAGGTATGGCTACACTTTCTTAGATTTTAAAGAACCCTTTGTTTTCCGGCTTGTGGAAGAGCTCAAAAATACCATGGGCGATGCATTTCCCGAATTGGCAGCCCAGCAGCAGCTCATCGAAAAAGTGATCAGGGAGGAGGAAGTTTCCTTCTTGCACACCCTGTCAACCGGAATAAAATTGTTAGACAACATCATTTCAAATGCCCGGAATCAGAAAAAACAGGTCATATCCGGAAAAGATGTGTTTGTGCTCTATGATACCTATGGATTTCCGGTTGATCTCACCGCGCTTATCGCACGTGAAAACGGACTTGACATTGACGAAAAAGGGTTTGAAACCGAGATGAAAGTTCAGAAAGAGCGCTCAAGGAATGCCGCCCAGCTTGAAACCGGAGACTGGATTGAGCTTCGAAAAATTGACAGTACGCTGTTCTTAGGATATGATACCACAGAAGCGGAAGTCCGGATTGCACGCTATCAAAAAGTCAAACGGCAGAAGAAATCATATTATCAATTAGTGTTTGACCGCACACCGTTTTACGGAGAGTCCGGCGGGCAGGTAGGTGATTCGGGTTTTATTGAGTACGACGGAAAGAAAGCCCGAATTTTTGATACCCGGAAAGAGAATAATCTGATTGTGCACCTGACCGAAGAACTGCCCGAAAATATTGGAGCGGTTTTCCATGCAGTGGTAAACAGCAGCGAACGCCTGAAAACTGCAAACAATCATACAGCTACCCATTTGCTTCATGCTGCACTTCGGGAAATTTTAGGAACCCATGTTGAGCAAAAAGGCTCTTTGGTCAGTCCCGAACATCTTCGTTTCGATTTTTCCCATTTTGGGAAAATGAGCGATGAGGAGATTGCGCAGACAGAAGCTTTGGTCAATACAAGAGTCAGAGAAAATGCACCGCGGGAAGAGGAGAGGGAGATGCCCCTGCAGCAGGCTAAGGAGCTTGGCGCAATGATGCTGTTTGGTGAAAAATACGGAGATTCCGTCCGGGTTATTCGCTTTGGCGAATCTGTGGAACTGTGCGGTGGAACGCACGTTGCAGCAACCGGACAAATCGGTCTCTTTAAAATTGTTTCTGAAAGTGCAATTGCTGCCGGAGTGCGCAGAATTGAAGCAATAACCGGAGAGCGCGCCGAGCAGTTTGTAAATGATCAGATTGCAGTTTTGAAAAATATTAAGCAGTTGGTTAAAAGTCCAAACGATGTGATTGGTAGTGTTGAAAATTTGCTCAAAGAGAACAGCGAACTCACCAAAAAAGCTGAGTTTTTTGGTCGCGAACGGGTAAAACAGATAAAATCCGGACTGAAAGAGAAGATTGTCAATGAGAACGGAATCAACACAATAGCTGCCCGGGTGGAGGTTGAAAATGCCGGGATGCTGAAAGACCTGGCTTTCAGCTTAAAAGATGAGGTGGAAAATCTCTTTCTCGTATTGGGCGCCAATATTGGGGGAAAGCCAAGTCTCACCGTGATGATTTCGGAAAACTTAGTGAAGGAGAGCGCGCTGAATGCCGGACAGATTGTCCGCGAAGCAGGTCGCGAAATAGAAGGCGGTGGCGGAGGGCAGCCCTTTTATGCCACAGCCGGCGGTAAAAATGTTGCCGGCATTGAAAAAGCCATCGAAAAAGCGCTTTCGTTTATCCGCTAATCCAACAATTCTGACAGCGTTTCAAAAAGCTCTTTATCACGTTTGTTTTTGGCAATAATTTTTCCGGTTTTGTCAACAATCAGACTGGAAGGAATGGAGTTCACCGCATAGAGCTGTGCAGCGGCATTGTTCCAGTAGGAGAGGTCGGAAACGTGAAGCCAGGTCAGCTGGTCGTCGTCAATGGCTTTCAGCCATGCATCGCGTTCGCGGTCAAGTGAAACGCCAAATACGCTGAATCCTTTGTCCTTGTATTGATTAAATGCAGCCACGATATTCGGGTTTTCTGCCCTGCATGGCGGACACCAGGCTGCCCAGAAATCGAGTAGCGTATATTCGTGTTGCTTATAAACATCAGAAAATTTTACGGGATTGCCGTCAACGTCGTTCATGGTGAAATCGGGTGCAATCTTTCCGACCGAAACGGATTTGAGCTTTTCAACCCGTTCCTTTAAAGTTACGATGACAGGCACTTTTTCCAGTGCAGGATCAAGAGCGGTTATCAGATCATCCAGCTCTTCGGGTTCCATTCCGTGCTGAATGCGGCTCAAAAAATAGGGAGCTGCATAAGAGCCGGGGTTTTCCTGAATAAATTCCTTTTGGAGCGTATTGGTGCTTTCGTACATCTCTTCAACCTGCTGCATTAGTCCGGCGGCTTTTTCTTCATCTCCCGAACCGGCTGCTTCGCGCGCCTGCTGATACAATGCCATATACTCTTCCCCGATTTTCTGAATCTGACTGTTGACGCGGGTATAATCATCATGGGTTTTGGAGCCGGTAACTACTATTTGTTCTAATTTGCTGGCGTCTCCCTTCACGGAAATGTTCTCATTTTCCACGAACAGGATGGTTTTTGCCTGCTCTCCAAAAATCGACAGATAATAATCTTCGGGGAATTCTACCTTTCCTTTAAGTACGGCAACTCCGTCGGTAATAGCTGCGGTGTCAACCGGTATCCACTGGGAACCGCTTCTTTTTTCTAACAAAATATGTCCGCGCGCACCTTCAAGGTTTACTGCTATTTCAAATCCTTTTTCCTGCCGGCTGCATGCGAAAAGCGCTGCAACTGCCGCAATAATCATCAGCTTTTTCATTCCTTTTCCATTAAAGTATTTCAAAATCAGGCGAAAGATAGAAAATCATTAAAAAACAAAAAAATATAGTGTTTGCCGTGAAGGCATTATTTAATGATTATTGTTTTTTGTGAAAACTCATTCCGCCACACAATTATACCCGTCGATTTCCAAAATAGTCTGAGTATTTGTGTTTCCGGAACCTATTTTACAAGTTTGGAAATAGCTCTGAATTCGGCTGCTTCCGAAGTGCGGGTGAGTTCAAACAGAATGGCTTCCGCCGAAGTCATCATAATTTTTTCATAACGAAAGCGCTCTTTTGCCAGTTCAATACTTTCCGGCTTGCGCGAAGAAACACAATCCATGACCACTACCGGATTATACCCGGCTTCTTTCAGGTCAATGGCTGTTTGCAGCACACAAACATGAGACTCAATTCCGCAGATAATCACATTTCTTGCCTGAATTTCTGCTAATTTCATCTGTAATGCAGGCTCGTCACAACAGCTGAATGCTCTTTTTTCAACATATTGCATATTTGGTAAAATTGCCCGGATTTCCGGGATTGTTTCTCCCAACCCTTTGGTATATTGCTGGGTAGCCACAATGGGTAAGCCCAGTTCGGTCATGCCCCGGATGAGTATTTCGCTGTTTTTCAGGAATTTTTCCTTTTCCCACATTGCCGGATATAGACGTTCCTGAATATCGATAACCAATCCCACACTGTTTTGTCTGACAATTCTCATAATAAATTTGATAATAATCCTGCACAAAATTAAACGAAAAATTTCGGGATTGAAAAAAATCAAAAGCGCCGGCTTTCATATTGTAATTTTGCGGGCAGTTTCCGGTATTGAACAATGTTGCGGGGCAGAAACATTATCATCAAAAGAATCAGATTGATAGCCCGCGATTGATAAACATTTGGTATTTTTGTCCGTTATTATCACATCAAATACATCATTAAAACATGAAGATTCACGAATACCAAGCCAGGAATTTATTTAAAAAATATGGAATTCCTGTGCCGGATGGGGTTGTTTGCCATTCGGT
>CAYNOQ010000029.1:0-29327 GCA_964398855.1 uncultured Mariniphaga sp.
ATTAACAATATCTGGCTGATAATTAAATAATTGAGAGTTTTCTTAGAGACACTATCTAAAGATTCGGAAATTGGAAAGTTAGATCCGGACTTGCAAAGACATTGGTCTTCCTGGGGATTGGCTAAGGATGAGTTTGTTGATAGAGATTTTTGGCCAGAGCAAATTTATGTAAGAGATGGACGTAGAATGGTGTCAGATTATGTGATTACTGAAACTCATGCAACAAAAGATGGAAACGTGAAAGTAGAGGATCCGGTAGCAATAGCCTTCTGGCCACCTGATTTGCATAGTGCCCGAAGAATTATAATAAATAATCGGGCATACAATGAAGGTGCAATATTTAGTGGTTCATGGTGGAAGCCTTTTGGAGTTTCTTATCGGGCATTAGTCCCCAAAAAAGAAGAATGCACTAACTTGTTGACTCCCACATGTCCTTCCTCAAGCCATGTGGCATATGGGGCTATTCGGATAGAATGTACTTTTATGGCACTTGGGCAAGCAGTTGGCACAGCTGCAGTTCTTGCGATTGATAAGAATTTGAGTGTGCAGGATGTGAATTATGATGATATCAAAAATCGTCTTCAACATGATAATCAAATTATATCTTTATAATTGTACCTCCTTTTCTATCTCACCCCGCTATCACGATTTTGTAAGCCTTCCCCTACTTTGCAAAAGCAAAAAACACTGAGCGGGGGTAAGGCATAAAGCAAGGCTTTACGCCAGCGGGAAATTCCCAACTTGCGGTTGAGAAAGACAATTTATTGAGGTGGCGGCAAAGCTGCCACCTCTCCTCACTTAATTCTCGCCCGTTGGACGAGAATTTTTAGCTTAGGAATAACCATACGGATAAGCATTTAAACTAATTTTATAATTTAAATTAAGAAATGTCGTTAGTGCTCGACACAAATTGCTTATATTTGTCGATTCAAGACGACATAAATGGAAGCATTATTTGAATTTCAGGAGAATATTTTGCGCAATGTGAAAAATGATTTCAGGCGGTATCTGCATGAAAAGATAAACTGGAACCAGAGAATGATTGCAATTAAAGGTCCCCGCGGGGCAGGGAAGACCACGTTGATGCTGCAATATTTAAAATATGACATAGGTTTGCCTGAAACAGCTTTGTATGTAACTTCCGACCACACCTGGTTTTATAATCATACGCTATTGGAAACTGCAAATGATTGGTATAAACAAGGTGGAAAGATTCTTATAATTGATGAAGTTCACAAGTATAAAAACTGGTCGGTTGAATTAAAAAACATCTACGATGGGCTGCCCGATTTAAAAATTATCTTTTCCGCATCTTCAGCTTTGGATATTTATCGGGGTGAAGCCGATTTAAGCAGAAGAGTAGTAAGTTATATGCTGGCAGGGCTTTCCTTTAGAGAGTATTTACAATTTTCCGGGAATATCAGTTTTGATCCAATTACCATTGATGATATTTATGCCAACCACCGAAATCTCAGCCGGGCGGTAAGCGAAAAATTAAGACCGTTGCCCGCGTTTCACAAATATACGCAAACGGGCTATCTCCCAATCTTTATTGAAGGAGAAGACACCTATCTTTTGAAACTAAATCAGATAATAAATGCAATCGTAGAAACAGATTTGGCATACATTTCGGCGTATAATCCGGGAACTGCGCATAAAGTAAAAAAGCTGCTGGCTGTAATTGCCGAATCAGCACCTTTTAAGCCGAACATAGCCGCTCTTTCCCGAAAACTCGATGTGAGTCGTGACAGTATTTATCACTATATCTATCAACTGGAAAGTGCCAGATTGCTTAACACATTGCGTGCTGAAGGAAAGGGTGTTTCTACCTTGCAGAAGCCTGACAAGATATATTTAGAAAATACAAATCTGGCTTATGCTTTAAAGAGCAACCCGGATATAGGAAATATTCGGGAAACATTTGTTTTTAATCAGCTGCATAATGCAGGCATTGACCTCTATTTTCCCAGAGCTGGCGATTTTATTGCTGAAGGCATTACTCTGGAAATTGGAGGAAAGAGTAAAAGCACAGCACAAGTGAAACATTTGGATAATTTCCTGATTGTTGCTGATGATATTGAAACCGGAGCTGATAAAAAGGTGCCAATCTGGTTGTTTGGCTTTTTGTATTAGGCGGTTACGCATCACATTCCGCGGGAAAATTTATTTTTGCTTTATGGGTTTAATAAACAGAAGGAATAAGTTAGCGTAAAGATACACCATCTGTTTTGCATTGTCCTGTTAATCCTGTCGATATGCGTGAATTTGGAAATGCGTTTAGCAAAGAGATCGTGGATTGGGTTATTTCGCAGAAACCACTTACACTTCGAATCGATTATACGGATAACGCACAGTTAGCAAATTGAGCAATCTGATACCTTTAAATCTCTCTTCTAATCACCAATAAATTTAATCTATCAAACCAAAAGCAGGTTTTCCTGTTTTGTTGAAAAATTGAATATTAACACAAAAAGCAAAGACACTTTGTCTGATGATATTTTTCTCAAAAGTATAAAACGTGTAAAGTGCAATTAGACTTTGCTTTTTTAAAATTGAAATTAGAATAACATGACAACAACAAACAGAACAACGTGGATTTTGGACCCGTCACACAGCGAGCTGCTGTTCAGAGTGAAACACCTGATGATTACCAATGTAAAAGGGGAATTCAGAAAAATTAATGCTGAAATTACTTCAGTAGGAGATGATTTTACTGCTGCTGCCGTGAATGTTACCATTGATTCAGCATCGGTTTTCACTAATGACGATAATCGGGATAACCACCTGAGGAGTGCAGATTTTTTTGATGTGGAAAATCATAAGGAGCTTTCTTTCAAATCCACAAAAATGAAGAAAGTGAATGACGATGAGTTTAAACTAACCGGATTGCTTACCATTAAGGGAATCTCCAAAGAAGTTACCCTTGATGTGGAGTTTGGTGGAATTATCAAAGATCCCTGGGGAGTAGAAAAGGCTGGATTTTCGCTTGAGGGAAAAATCAACCGTAAAGAGTGGGGACTCAACTGGAATGCTGCTCTTGAAACCGGAGGTGTTTTGGTTGCAGATGAAGTAAGAATTAGCGCTGAAGTTCAGTTTGCCAGACAAGCATAATAATTATTTTGCTCCTATTAGTATGCTCCCACGTAATTTTATTGCGTGGGTTTTTTCTGTTTGACAGGCAGGTATATGACCTCGCTAAACTTTTTTAATGTTTTCTGTAGCCCTGGAAGTCAACCAAAGACAGGCAAGTTTTGTGACTTTTGTTTCCCGCGGATTTTCGCAGATTTTCAATTCGTAAATATCTGTGTTGAGCTTGCTCATCCGTGGTGTCGGCGCTCTGTTTTTATGCTATTAGGCTGTTAAAAGCCAATCTCTTATTCTCTCCTGTGGGGAAGCTTGACGAAGCCTGCCTTTGATAGGAGACGAGCGCTTGAACTATTCTTTTCTTCATCTTATAGTCATAATTTTGTGTCCTCGTGTCTTCGTGTTCAGTTTTTCTTTGAACGCTGAACCGAAACCCGTTTAATCATCTGTAATACGTCGCAATTCTCCGAAATGGAATCAGCAGGGTGTTCCATGGAAGTTCGGTGAGGACCATCAGAATAAGAATGGGCGGTTCAAAGTAAACAGCTGCCAGAACAATTGCCAGTCCGTTATTTCTGTATGCCGAAACAACAGTTATGGCGATTTTGTCTTCCCGTGATTTTGAATGTCCGATAAAATAACCCATAACGTGGAGCAGAATGAAAAGGAGATATAAAAAACCGGTATCCACAATCAATTCCAAGGAGTTGATCATCATCGCATCCCGCTGGGAAGCTATGGCTACATAAACCATGGCTGCCAGAATAAAGACGTTGACTGAGGTGAAAATATCCTGATTTTTCTGCACGAACCGGGGTTTATATCTTTTCACAATTTGTGAAACCATCAGTGGGATGATGATAATAACTGAAATATCAACAAGCAGCCACCATGGATTAATGGTCAAATCACTGATACGAATCATCCAGAAAAGGAAAGGTACGGTGAGCGGCGCCATTAATGATGAGACAATGACGATACTTGCCGAGAGTGCCGTATTTCCTTTTGAAATATCGGTCAGAGCCGGAGATGCGATTGCGGCAGGCATTGCGGTCAGGAGTAGTGCACCGACAGCGAGGTTGTGGTCAAACAGATTGGTGATAAAATAGAAAAACAGCGGAATAATGATGATATTCAGCACGACAACCGAAGCGGTCAGCCTGTAGTTTTTCATGCTTTTGATGATTTGAGAAACATCTGTTTTCAGGAAAACCAAAAACAGCATCATCATCAGCAGGGGTTTCAGAAATGACATCAGAACGCTGCTGTAAACCGGCAGAAGTAGTCCGAGAACAATGCCCGCAATCAGGAACAAACCAAAATACTTTTCGATGTAAAGGTGAATTTTCATATTTTTTAAGGGGTGAAAATGAATTTGCAAAGTTAACACTTCGCTACAAACAGGAAACAGCCTGAATTTTCAGGCTGTTGCAAAATTTAGTCGGAAAAATAAGGCTTGGTGGAAAATGTATTGAATTGGCTAATTTTTCAGCTCTTCCCACAAAGTTTTTCGAAGCGTTCCTTCATCGTCATCGCCGTCGTAATCCCAAAACATGGCGCCAAGCAGGTTGTTTTCAATGATATAGCTGCACTTTATCTGAATGGATTCAGGATTGTCGTAGCTGCAAACCAATTCATTATCATCATTGACGAGATAGGGCACTTTAGAAACATCATCCCATTTTTCCGTGTAGTCTTTGTTTTGGATGATGTTCCGGTAGTTTGCAAAACCCATTTCCCGGATTGCACGCCCATAAAAGGGAATTCCGTAAACCAATTTTTCGGATGGAACACCGCCCGCTAAATGAAATTTAACTGATTCATCGCCGGAGATTTGTGTAAAATCAGAAGGATAAAGCGCAGAATGGTGCAGCGGAGGCCATCCCATGTCATAAGTCATAATGTTCACGAAATCAACATAATCAATGAAGTCGGGGAAAGCGTAGTATTTTCCGTTTGCCGAAGTGGCTAAGGTTACCAGTTTTTCTTCTCCAACGGCATTGCGAATGGCTTTCATCAGCGACGAGAAATTTTCGACATCATCAGGAGATGCTGAGATATTTGCCATGTCAGATGACGGATATTCCCAGTCGATATCGATACCGTCTAATTTAAATTCATCTATAACACGTTTGCAGTCTTCCGCAAAACTGTGCCGGTAGTTGTCATCGGCAGCCATTTCGCTAAATCTGCCGCTGCCCCAGCCACCAACCGAAAGCAGCACTTTCAGGTCAGGGTTTTTGCTTTTTAGTTCCACAATTTTGTGCAAACGCTCTTCATTGTCAATGGTAATTCCATCGAAAGTTTGATTAACATGCCCGAAAGCATAATTGATGTGCGTGATGTGGTCAACTTCGGGAATAGTCCACGTCCAGGAAGTAACATAGGCAACAATTATCTTTTCATTCTCCTTCTTGTCTGATTTTTCGGCGGTTACGCCTACACAGGAGAGTAAAAAAACTGCCAGAAATAAATTACTGATTTTTTTCATTTTTATACATTTTAAGCGCTTCCGGGAACGGTTCCAATGCGCGTTCAAATATGCCTAATGAGTAGGCAATGGTTAGCCCGTAGTTGGTGATTGGCACGCCTGCGCTACGGGCTTTCATTATGCGGCTGAGCATGGCGCGCCGGTTCCACATGCAGGCGCCGCAGTGGATAATTAGCTTGAATTGTTCAAGAGATTGCGGAAGATTGTTTCCCTTGCAATTTGTGAAATCAAGCTTGCCGCCCACATACCGGTTAAGCCAGTGCGGTATTTTTACGGTGCCGATATCTTCTTCGGAAGGGTGGTGTGAACACGCTTCCGCAATCAGAATTTTATCTTCCGGTTTGAGTTTGTCAATGGTTAGGGCGCCCCGCACCATTTCGGTTAAATCTCCCTGAAAACGTGCAAAAAGTATGGAAAATGAGGTGAGTGGAATCTCTTCAGGTGTGTCTGCCGCCACTTTTGCAAATGCCTGGGAGTCGGTGATTATCAGTCTGGGAGGTTCTTTCAGCTTCGCTAATGCACTTTGCAATCCATTTTCCTTAACTGCCAGACACATGGAGTCATTGTCGAGCAGTTCCCGAATGCTCTGCACCTGAGGCAGAATCAGCCGCCCTTTTGGCGCTGCATCATCAATCGGAATCACCAGAATTGTCAGCTCACCGGGGTTGACTAAGTCAGATAAGATACCGGGTCTTTCAATAAAATCGACCGGCGCAGTTTTCAGTATCAGCTCTCTCAATTCGGAAATTCCTGTGCCTGTTACTGCCGATGTGAAAACATATCTTAGCCGGGCATCCTTAATTTGCTTGATGATTTCCTGATTTTCGGTATAAATATCGGCTTTGTTGAATACGAATAAAAAAGGAATTTCCCGGGTTTTAAACTCCTGCATCAGCTTTTGCTCATACTCGCTCCAGTCGTGAAAGTTGGTTACAATAATTCCCAAATCGGTACGGTCAAAAACGGCAACCGTTTTTTCCACTCTTTTGTCTCCGGCAATTCCGCTGTCGTCAATTCCGGCAGTGTCGATGAAGAGCACAGGTCCCAGTGGAAGCAGTTCCATGGGTTTTTCAACCGGGTCGGCTGTAGTTCCCGCAACTTCCGAAACAATGGAAACCTCTTGTTGTGTCAGCGCATTCAGAATGCTCGACTTGCCGGTGTTTCGCCGTCCGAAGATTCCGATATGCAAGCGGAAAGATTTTGGTGCCTTCATGGTTGTTTTTTGTTTGACGAATATACAAATTCAGATGTTTACCGGCAACGGATAATAAAAAAAAGGTCGTTTGTAATTTTACAAACGACCTTTCGGGTGATTAAAAATCTTTTAGCTATTTAATCTTTGCTGGCAGTTGCAGATTTGCCTTTGTCACTGCATCCTTCAGCTTTAGCTGAAGCCTTTGAGCTGCAGCATCCTTCTGTTTTTGCAGAGGCTTTTGCATCAGAACAACCTTCGGCTTTAGCGGAAGCTTTTGCATCTGAGCATCCTTCTGCTTTGGCAGTTGCACAACCTTCAGCTTTTGCTTCGGTTTTTGCTTCTGCACAACCTTCAGTTTTTGCAGCAGCTTTGTTGTCATCGGCTACTACTGTAACTTTTGCTTTTTTGTTGTCATCTGTATTTGCCTTTACAGTTGATACTGACAATCCGTAAGCCATCACCAGGGCTAAAACTAACAATACTTTTTTCATCTTTTCTGTTTTTTAGTTATACAATTAAATAAATTTTCAACGTAAATCAGCACAATTATAAAAACAATCTTTGTTATCTCCAAACAAATATTAATAATTTTATATCTTTTTATCTTAAATGTTGCAATAACTGAAATTTCCCTTAAAAGTGTAGCTCTATCCGATGCTTTCAGATTGTGATTGCAAATTCACGTATTTGCGAAAATGTATAATCAGTGAAATCCACGAATAAATCAGCGGGGTGCGAAGAGTGGAAAAGATTCCTTCCGATGGAAGGAATGACTTTGTTTCGGCTTGCAGGTAATGCAGTGGCGCGGCTGTATCGCCCACCGCATCATTATTTTTAATTCGAGCGCAGTGCGCAACAGTCTAATACTCAGCAAAAGACATCATCTCTGCCGGCTTCCACTCTTTTAATCAGTTTTTCGGCGCGTCGTTTTGCGATTCCTTCCATTTGGGCAACAGTTTCTGTGATGAGACGGTTTCCGATAGCTTCCGTTTCCGGGAATGCATAATTTTGCAGGTATTCTTTAAATGAGGATAAGGCGTTGGGTGCACAATGCAGTTTTATATCTCCCGGCTTTGCCAGGTCCATGAAATCCTGACCGGTGCGCCCTAACCGGTAACAGGCGGTGCAGAATGAGGGTATATAACCCATATTTGCTACATCGCGGACCACTTCATCTAACGGGCGATGATCGCCTAAACTGAACTGTCCGGAAGGATCATCTTCATCTTCTTCATGGTCATATCCTCCGGGATTGGTGCGGCTGCCGGCTGAAATCTGGCTCACTCCGAGCGCAAATGTTTCCCGGCGCATTTGCGCCGTTTCGCGTGTGGACATAATAATGCCGGTATAAGGAACCGCCAGACGCAGGATAGCTACTATTTTACGAAAATCAATATCGGAAACCGGAAACGGCGGATGAGATGCCAGCTCACTGCCCGTTGCAGGTTCAAGTCGTGGAACGCTGATGGTGTGAGGTCCCACGCCGAATTTCTCTTCTAACTCACGTATGTGCTGCATCATTGCAAGTATCTCAAAACGGTAGTCAAACAAGCCGAAAAGCACTCCGATTCCAACATCGTCAATCTCGCTTTCCATCGCACGGTGAAGCGCCCAGATGCGCCAGTTGTAATCCCGTTTTTTGCCGCCGGTGTGCACTTTCTGATAAGTTTCCCGGTGGTAGGTCTCCTGAAAAAGCTGGTAAGTGCCTATGCCTTCCGCCTTTAGCAGCTTAAACTTTTCGGTTGTGAGCGGCGCCACATTTACATTAACCCGGCGAATTTCTCCATGTTCGGATTTTACGCTGTAAATTGTGCGCACCGCATCCAGCACATATTGGAATCCCTGCTTTGGATAAGATTCGCCTGCAACAAGTAAAATGCGCTTGTGTCCTTTGTTGATGAGTATTTCCACTTCGTGGGCAATCTGCTCCTGCGTCAGTGCATTTCTCACGATTGACTTGTTGGTGGCACGGAAAGCGCAATAGAGGCACTCGTTGGAGCAGAGATTGGTGATGTAAAGCGGTGCAAACAGCACAAGACGCTTCCCGTAAATGGTCTCTTTCACCTGATTTGCAGTGGCGAAAAGCTCCCCAAGCAATTCCGGATCGCTGATTCCGGTGAGCACTGCCACATCATCCATGTTCAGCCCTTTCATTTCGGCAGCTTTTGCCAAAACTTCCCTGACCTGGTAACTATCGGCTGTTTTGTGGGCATTCAAAATCTCCCACACCTCTTTTTCGTTGATAAAATCGGCTGGTATATCGTACATGGCATTCTATTTTCCTGTAAATTTACTATGATTTTTTCAAAATGAGGCATTAAAAATGTTGTAATGAAGATGTTATTGGGCATAAAAACCTATAAAAGCACAATCTTTTTGCCGGCAAAAGTTAAATTTGCAATCAGGTGACAAGTGAGCCCGAAACATTGAATTACAACTCCCGGAAAAGTTACGGGAGTTTTCGGAAAAGCTTGTCAGAGACATTTAAAACAATTTTTTTGCGTGAACACCATTTCAGAAATAGTATCCCGGAGCACATTTTCTGCTGAAGACCTTGCGGCGCTGCTTAGCACCAAAGGTGCAGAAAGGGAGCTGTTGCACGCAAAAGCGCGGCAGGTAAAAGAGGAACATACAGGTAAAAAAATATTCTATCGGGGATTGATTGAAATTTCAAATATTTGTTCAAAAAATTGTTTCTATTGCGGAATACGCAGCAGTAACCCCAATGTTGTGAGATACGACATGCCCGATGAAGAGATTCTGGAGGCTTGCCGCTTTGCTCATGCCAATCGTTTTGGTTCGGTTGTTTTGCAGTCGGGGGAGATTCAAACCAAAAAATTTACAGAAAGAATCGCCAATTTGGTGAAAAGAATCAAACAGTTTTCCAACAATGAATTAGGAATTACGCTCAGTTGTGGCGAGCAATCATTAGAAACTTACCGGCGTTGGTTTGAAGATGGCGCTCATCGATATTTGCTTAGAATTGAAGCGACTAACCGGGAGTTGTACTATAAGATTCATCCTGACACTCCCAAACATTCCTACGAGAAAAGGGTGGAAGCGTTAGAATTTCTGAAGGATACCGGTTATCAGACAGGTACAGGGGTGATGATCGGACTTCCGTTTCAGACTGTTGAAGACCTTGCCGGAGATTTGCAGTTTTTTAAAAACTTCGATATTGATATGTGTGGCATGGGACCTTATGTGGAGCATGAAAACACGCCGTTATGGAAATTCAGGGATTTGCTGCTTGCCGCAGAGGAGCGTTTTAATTTGTCGCTGAACATGATTTCTGCTTTGCGGCTGCTTATGCCCGACATTAATATTGCGGCAGCAACTGCGCTTCAGACTTTAAACCCATTAGGGCGTGAAAAGGCGCTGACCGTTGGCGCCAACGTGATTATGCCCAATCTTACTCCGTTAAAATACAGGAAAGAGTATCTGCTTTACGAAAATAAACCCTCTCTTGACGAAGATTCAGAATTGACTTTACGCAATCTTGAAGCCCGGCTGATTGCTGCCGGTTGTGAAATCGGCCATGCCGAATGGGGCGATTCCAAACGGTTTTTTAAGCGGATAGAAAAATAGGAACTCATTTTTCAGAGAAAGTATTTGAAATGCTTTTCTGAACTCACACTTTTTTGGAATTCTTCCGATAAGCTTTCCACCAGATAAAAAAACCGCTAATCAGCACCATAATCAGGCAAAGCCCGGCAAGAGGAACATATAAAATGTAAAACGAACCCACAAGGTGCTCAAAAATTCGTCCGGTATGAATTTCTAAGGCGGCGTTCCATAACGAAACCGGTGATTTTTTGTGAATCTCTTCCGGCATATCGGGAAAAGGCAGTTCGGTGAGCTGCACAGCGCCCCGATTATAATCGAGCCACCAGGCAAAATCTCCTGTTTCAACCAATCCGGAAATCATATTGGCGGCTATGGGTCTGCCCGTTCCCTGCGTGGGTATGTGGGGCGCTCCGGTAAAAAAATCTGAGATTTGACCGGTCTGCAAATTCCATAAAAACATACCGTTGAACGAACCTATCAGGTACCTCATTTCGCCAAGCGGTCTGAAAACATTAACTCCCATCACGCTCACTGCCGGCTGCGGGAGAACAGGAGTCAGTTCACCGGAAAGGCTCTCATCTGCAAAATAAAATCCTTCGGAAGTGGAAAAAATGTACCGGTTGATGTCTTCATCCCACACCACGCGGCGCAGCTTGTCAAACCACGGATTGGGATTATCCAGGTTAGTGCCCGGAATGATACCGACCTTTTTTTCTGCAATGGGAATAAGCAGCGGCGGACGCAGGTGTATGCCTGCTAATGTGTTTATAATCAGGAATATCGTAAAAATATAACCCGGAATATTGTGCCATTGCAAATTGGTTTTAACCGATTTGATTAAAATATCAGCTTTTAGTCCTTTCTTTTTTCTGCGTCTGATGATTTTCGGAAAAAAGAAGTGCAGAAGTCCGGTCACGGAAAGTACAATGGTAACAATGCCAAGCAGGTCAACAATCAATTTTCCCGTAAGCCCCAGCAATTCGCCACTGTGGAGGTCATACAAGGTTTTGAAAAGCCCGGCTTTTCTTTCATATCCTTCCGGTTCCGGCAGTTGTATGGTGTTAAATGTCTCTCCATCAGTGGTTTTTAGTAAATGGTGGCGGGTGAGCACCAACAGTGTATCGCCTTTAAGCGCCAGATCGGTGATGCGCTCTTTTTTTTGCGGAATATTTGCGATTTGCCATTTGTCTGATGACAGTTCCCTTTTGTATAGCCCGAAATGTGTACCGGCAAAAAGCGTATTTTTCAGTTGTATCACAGATGCTATTTTTCGGTTATCAATCCCTTTGGGAAAACCTTGGTTGAAATCGGTGAAACTTTCAGGGAATTGTTCAGTTTTCCAGATTCCGATGTTGCCGTAAATCAAAAAGCCGGTACTGTCCAACGGGAATGAACCCCTTACTGCCGCGAGGTTCCAGTTTTTGTAGCTGTAGTTGGGAGGGAGCAGTTTCCGGGAAATATCCACGGAAGAGAAAGTTTGCCGGTGATTCGTTAAAATCCCTGAACCAGCAAACAGAATGGCGAAAATGGCGATAATAATTCCGGGCCATTTGTGCAGCTTCCTGAATATTTTTATGGATCTGTTTCTGCTCATAAAACCTGCAAAATTAACAGAAAAAAAGATTTGCTATTTCCTGAGTGGATTTTACAAACCACTTGCTGCCGGATTGACGGCAGAATTGCCTATTTTTACATTTTTTCTTAACATTTGCTTTGTATTCATAATTCTATCCGCATGAAAAAAGTGAATCTTTTTTATCTGATTGCTGCTTTTGCCTGTTTGCTGTCAACGGGTTGTACTGAACAAAATTCTAAGGAGATTACGCCCAACCGTTTTGAAGGAACTGACACGGAACGCATTCAGTATGCAGTGGATGAAGCTGCAAGGACAACGGGAATAGTAACTATTCCGGCAGTTAATTCCAATGGTTCTTCCATTTGGTTGCTTGACAGTGCCATTCTTCTGCCTTCAAATATTTCTGTTGTGCTGGAAAACTGCACGCTGCAACTTTCTGATCAATGCAGGGATAATATGTTCAGGAGCAACAATGTAGGAGTTGGGATAACCGATCCCGGACGGATTGAAAATATCAGTATTACCGGGATTGGGAACGTACTTTTGATGGGAGCGAACAATCCGCGGGCAACCGGAGACGGACACCGCACCCTGTCTCTCGATCCTGATGAAGAGCGTAAAAAAGGCAACTGGAGAGTCAGCTACGGAAGTGATGTAGGAAAAGAGGGTATTAAGCAGTTAGGCGACTGGCGCAACATTATGATACTTATGGGGTATGTGGATGGATTTAAACTGAAGAATGTCAATATCGTAAATGCACACGCATGGGCTGTCAGTTTTGAGCGAACGCAAAATGCGAAGATTTCGGATGTTACCTTTAATTGTCCCGAGATGCAGATGATTGAAGGCAAACCCCGGTTTGTTGCCAACCGCGATGGTATCAATCTGCGGCATGGTTGTAAAAACTTTCGGATTAATAACATTTCCGGTATCACCGGCGATGATTTTGTTGCTTTTTCCATTTTGGGACTTGATTCGGAGAATCCGGAGGGTGGAATTTTGAACTCCACAATGGTCACTACCCGAAAATGGAACGGACCGGAAGATAACACAGAAAATGTGTCGGTTACCAACATTGTTTGCGAGAGTTCCACGCGTGCGGTTGCCATCCGCGCAAATGATATTGCAGGAATCAGTAATGTATTTATCAACGGAATAGCTTTTAAAGGAGGCTACAATGCCATGCTTGTCGGTGGAAAAGGTTATGGAAAAAATTCACAATCCGGAAAAATAAATAATATCCATGCGATGAACATCACAGGGGACGGACGTTCGCTGATTCAAATTGAAGAAGCAATCTCCGATTGCAGCTTCACAAATTGTATTTATACCGGAGACGGTGAGCAGATAATTGATTATAAGATTGATCAATCGGAAACTACCAATGTTGTTACCCAAAACCTGGTGAAAATGAATTAATTTTTCATTTTCACATTCACCGGACCGAAAAGCCCTGATGGTTGAAGGGCACTGTTTTTATCGTAAGGATTGACAAGAGACCAGGTGGTTCGCTCACTTTCCGGCAGATTTTGGTCTCCGATAAGACGATTTTTCCAGTTGTTGACCACCTCTATTCTGATCTCATTTTCGCCCGGTTTTACAAAAGGAGTGATTCGCACACTATAGGGATATGTCCAGACGCCGCCGGCATAACTGTCATTCACATAGACTTTCCCCATGGATGCAACTCTTCCCAAATCGAGAATAATCTCTTTTCCTTCAGGAAGCGCTTCAAGCGTGAAGCTGTTTTGATAGGTTGCCGTTCCAGAGTAGTATTTTATACGATTATCCGCGGATTCTGCCCAGTCTTTCAGCTCACCAAACTGAACCGGCTCGTGCGGTCCGCCGAAAAGCGGATCAAAAGTGACCGACCAGTAGCCGGTAAGTGTAGTAAGCACTGAAGTTTCCGGGAAGTTTGCCTGTGCAGTTACAACTTTTGGTGTCTTTTTTACTTTTTCTCTGAAAACGATGAAAGCACTTTCAAAAGGTTCAAGCTGAAGCGGCACCGCAGTAACACCGTTATGCTGCTTGAATGCAGGTAAAAACCTGAAATGTCCAGTGGTCGGTTCCCACAATTCGGGCTCTCTTTTTTCCACTCTGAATTCCGGCGTAACAGCTTGCATTTTTTCAGTCTGATTTGAAATAAAATAGATTTCTGTTCCGTTTTTCAGCGTTCTGTGTCCGTAATGGATTGAGTTGTCTTCGGGAAGTTTGCAATCCGGCACACAGCCAATCAGCTCAAATGCCTCTTCCATGCTCATGCCCGACAAAATCATTCCCTTTCCCACCTGGCGGTATTTTACCGAATTTCCGTCAACATTTCCCCAAAGTCCGGCGGCTGTCTCTTTGACAATCCGATCAGCTTCAGGCTGATTTTGCAAACTTGGCGAGCGGGTGGGAGCCGGTCCTAAAACAACGGCACCTTCCATCACTAACCGGCGGATTTTGAGCAGAAGTTCCGGTCGCATGGTCTCCTGTTTGGGGAGAACCAAAATCCGGTATTGCGTCCCGTGCGGTAAAGTAAGCAGCCCATTTCTGACGGTCATGTCCCGCTCAATCACTTCGGCATTTATATAGTCAAACTGATAGCCCACAGGGAGCGGCGGATCGGTAATTCCGGTCATTTTCGGAGCATCTTCCCCGATAAAATAGGCAGCATCAGCCACGTTTAAACCTTGTTGCAGCATGAAGTTTACCCTTTTCAAATACTGAATATAGACGTCTAATTGGGAGAACCATGTGTTTTTTCGGTCAAATTCGTTTCCAAACCAGGCGTTAACTCCCGGATTTTTATCTTCATAGGGCTGAGAAATAAATACATGCAGCAATGTGTTGTTGATTCCTTCGGCAAAAAAGCGGTCGTTGCGCTGCTTCATGGTTGCCGGGAAACGTGAAAAAGCGGGACCGCCAGAGGTATTTGATTCGGCAGATATTTTATTTTTTCCGTAAATATGCCCGCATGAAGAAGCTGCCCTGTTTTCGATATCGCCTAAACTGCCTTCGCTCCAGTATTCGCCTCCAATTTCATCCGATTGACCGCCATACATCAGAAATTCACCCGGAAAGCCCCAGTGTCCGTAGTTTTCAAGCCACGTTGTCAGTCCGTGCTCGTGGCTGATATCTCTCAATCCGCCCACATAATCGTAAGCAACCTTGTCGGCAATCAGCCGGCGCACATCCCAGAGAAATCTTTCGGATTCAATTTCGTTGTTAACAATGAATCCTTCATATACAGGAAGATAGGGTGTGGGATCGTAGCCGTAGCGTTCCGCAAATTCGTCCATAAAGCCATCGGTAAAGTTTTGTCCGCCGGTTTCGTAGCTGTCCTGAACAACCACTTTGAATGATTTTCTGTCGGATTCAGGTACTCTTCTCAGAATTTCACCAAGGAATCGGTCGAAGTGTTCGGCTGCCCATTTTTTGCTCATTTTGTCCACTTCCAGTCCGGTAGCATCGGGCGAAGCCGGTCCGTTGGTTACATTTGTTGAAGTCATTCCCGTGCGCAAAATCAACCATTCCCCTTCCGGCACATCCCAGGTTAATGTTCCGTCGGCAGCTAAATTTTGAGAAATATCCAAAACCTTTTCTGCATCGATTGCCAGCAACTCATTATCCAGATTATCCTGCTGCTCCCAGAGATATGCATCCCAATAGGGCAGGGGAGTCGGGTGCATTTTTGCCAATGTTTTTTCGCTGAACCTTTCTAACCGGGGATTTCCGCTTATCTCCACTTCAGCGAGTTTTGTCCGGGCTGAAATATTTTCCAGAATCAGCTTGTAGCTTTTTGAAGTGGTTGCCGGCAGCGATACCACAACCGGAGCAAAAGGTTTAAATCCAACGTTAAGCGCACTGTTTGAGCGGTCTATGGCAAATTCGGAAATTGTACTATATTCTCCTTTTGAATCCAATGCCTGAAATGTTGCCCGCATGGAAGCCGGATTTTCCGCAAGTGTAATAGACAAGCTTCTGGCAGTAAAATCCTCTTTTGTATTGAAAACAAAAGAAATTTCAGAACTTCCGGATAATGCAACTCCGCTGTTTGTGTCATTGTCCAGAATTTGGAGTAACCCCGGCAATGCAGGATTTGACTTAACCGTTGCATTTTTCTCATCGATTCGGTTTAAGTTTTCGGGAAGAAGGGGAAAAGCTACCACTTTCACATCCTGAAAAAACGTTTCGGGCTGCTCTAACTTTTGTGAAAAATTTTGTGGACCCTTTACAAGCAGTTTTGAAGATGCCAGATATCTCATGGATTCTTCCGGCTTAATCCACGGACCGCCGGACTGGCTCCATCCGGGAGAGTTGAAAATCCCGATTTCAATACCCAATTCGGTAGCAGTTTTAAGCGCAAGATGAGTGATTTCCCACCATTCGTCGCTGAACATTTTTACGTTACCGGCGGGGAGGTCGTTTAATCCGATATTTCCGATGAAGGCACGATTAATCCCTTTTTCCTTCATGGCATGCAAATCTTTTACAACTCCTTCCTTTGAAATATGGTCGGAAATCCAGTACCAGTAAACACTGGTCTGAATGGAGTCGGGTGGGGAGACAAAACCGGAAAGCAAGCCGTCGGTGCCGGTTTTTTCTGTTTTACAGGAGATGCTGAAAACAAGTATAATGATTGTGAAAATTGCCGTATAAAGCCTATTTTTTGTCATAACACATTTTTTAAAAGGTGAATCTGATTTCATTGGTTTCTATCTGATAATCTTTACTCCTTTTGGTGGTTTGATTTTGCTTTTTACCGTTCCGTCGGGCTGCTTTGTGTGTTTCACATACAGCGGTCCGTAGGGTGTCGGAAAGGTGCCTTCCGCATAGTTCAGATTGCCGAGATTTGGCTTGACACGGATAACTTTGGAACCGGGTTTTGCAACCTGTATTCCCAGAACATGAGCCGTCAGCCACGATGTTGGTCCCGAAGCCCAGCCATGGCACAGGCTGGCACGCAACCCCACATAACAGTAATTTCCGCCATCTGCATGAATATCGAATTTGCCTTCTATCGGAAGTTCATCAATCGGGGATGCATTATTGCGGTCTGAATAGTTGAAATTTTCCCAAAAAGTGGTTGCTCCCAAATCTAACATTGCTCCCCAGAAGTCAGTGATAATCTGCATTGCTTCACTATATTTTCCGGCTTTTGCCAATGCTTCCAGCATATAATAGCCGTAAAAAGTTGCAAAATCTTCCGGTCCGTTTTTCAGGATGGTTTCGGATGCTTTTTGGGCAGGTAAAATATTTGCCAGAGAGAGCAGCGCTGCCGCTTGCTTATTTCCCGAATCTGACGGCTGATGAGTTTTCATTGAACGCACAGCTTCCGCACAGCTGTTTTGCAGATTATTGTCATTAAGCCATACAGCAATCTGCTCTCCGGCTTCTAAAGCCAAAATCGTCAACGCCTGAAGTCCGGCATGGATTACATCATCGTTTTCTGAAGTTGGCCAGTCTAAAAAGCGTCCGCCGTCAAGTTGCTCCTTTCCACCCGATACCTTCCCGATAATTTGTTCTACAAGAGATTCTATATATTCCTTTTGCCCGCGCAGGTAATTCAAATCTCCGTGGTGCAGATACAAATCCCGATGGACAATCAGCCACCATAAAGAGTAAGAAGAAATTCCATTCATCCACCCGGGAAGCGGAGTTGTGTTTTTTGCAAAATCGAGACTTTTCCGCACAACTTCGTTGTTGCCGAAAACGGTATGAATGGTCATCACTTCGGGGTGCATATCCCCAACCCAAACTAAGCGGTCACGTTTGATGCCGTCCCAGAGATATTCCTGCATGTTCAGATGCACGGTGTAGGCGCCGGTATTCCAAATTTGATTAAGTCTTTCATTATCTGATTTAAACGAACCGATATAGGGAATGTCTCGGTATCTGAAAATTGCTCTCACAGAGCGGATTGGAAGCTCAATATCTTTATCCAAAAGATCAATCCGCACAAACCGGAAACCGGAGTTCCCGATCTCCACGGTACCCAACCATGGAATCTCTAAAGTAAAATCGCGCAGTGTGTGATCATTTGTTGCCGACCCCATTCCCGGAACCGAATTATCAATGCAGTCGCTCATGGTTTCCGATACCGATTCACCCATCCGCACTCTCACTTTCAACGGGGCTTTTTCACCTCTGATTGCCGCAGCTATTTCTATTCCGCCATATAATTCATGTCCGAAATCCAGTAAAATTGAAGCCTGATGCCCTTCTGCCGATTTCATAACGCACATGCCAGCTCCGCTTGTGGAAAGCTGACCGTCAAATGGGGACAGGAGAACTTCGGAATTATTTACGTAGCAGTTTTCGCTATTTTCCGATTGCCACACAATTCGCTCCGGGGTAACGTAACTGCGGGTTATTTCATCTTTTGAAAGGTTATTTTCGAAATTGCTTTCCAACACGCTGTTTTGTGCGGATAAGGTTCCCTGAATCAGGAGAGTGAAAAATAGAGAACAAAAAAATGATTTCATTTGATTTAAATTAATTGTTTCAAACCGGTAAAATGTATATTCAACCTGAGCAAATTATTACTCATTTCTAAGCTATATAAACTTTTTTGATTTTTAAAAAAATGTTGCTATCCATTTACTATTCCAATAAATGGTTTTTAAACAAAAATATACTTTAATTTTAGGTGAGCCAATTCTCAGGAGATTTCAAAAATGAAAACTTCGCTTTGTCAAAAGAATATTTTTTGAGCTTATGTGTTTTTGCTTCTTTATTGCAAAAAGTATTTGTGGGCTGAATAAAATTTAGATTTTGAGAAACTGCCTTATTTGTTGTTCAAACTCTTCGGGATGAGAAGCTAGGCACTGCTTTATCCGTTGCCGGAGTTTCAGCTGGTTTATTTCCCGCAAATGCTCTGCCTGGTTGATAAGTATGTGCAGTTCATCTTTACTCAATCTATAGCTTCCGGCAACCATCTCCCCGGAAAAAACAAACAGATCATGGTCGCCTCCAAGCTGGTCGGTAATTTTGTTCAGCTGGTCTGTTTTTAGTTTGAAATAGCGTGGATGAACAAACCGGAAAAAATCGAGCTGGTAGCCAAGCCGCTTCAACTTTTTGCGTAATTCGTGCCACTCATTGGGATACGGCGTTTCAGGCAGCTTCTCGAATGCTGAAAAACTTTTCCGGTAGGAGCGGCTGATTTCATTAAACAGGTGATTTCTACCCGGAAAATCAAAGGAGTTTTGAATGAACTCTTTTTCAAAATCCATGAAAAAGGAGTGAATCACATTTTTCAGGTTATTTTTTAAAAATCGCCGTTCAATAAGTTGCCTGTTTTCCTGAGTCAACTGTTCGCGTAAAGATTTAATTTTTTTCTCGGAAAGCAGCTTGTTGAAGGAAAATTTCTTTTCAAACAACTCCAGATTTACGGCGGATTCACGCAACGGACTGAGAAGTCTTCCAAAATTTCCGATGATGTTCAGTTGCTGCTTTGTATAATGCCCCGGCATCTCCCTGAAAAACCCCAATAAAGCACGCAAACGCTTAAAACACCTGCGCAGTTCGTGTACCTTCTGGTTAGACGAAATATTTTCGGCAACACAAAAATATGCAGCCTTATTTCCCTGATGCACAATCGCCTCTGTCAATCTTTGTCTGATGTTCTGAACCATAAATGCTTTTAATGGATTGAACAAAAGTAAAGATTTTTCAGCAGATTACGAAAAATGCACAATTCCGGAAATTTTCGGGCAACCGTACTTTTTGCCACTGAAAGCAGCTGATTTTAAATCATTTCGAAGCCGGTGTAGGGGATAAGCGCTTTTGGCATTTTAATGCCCTCGGTTGTCTGGTTGTTTTCCAGCAGAGCGGCAACAATTCTTGGCAAAGCCAGTGCGCTGCCGTTCAGCGTGTGGGCAATCTGTGGTTTTTTGACGCTTTCTTCCCTGTAACGGAGCATCATCCGGTTAGCCTGAAAAGACTCAAAGTTCGAAACAGAGCTGACTTCCAGCCACCTTGCCTGAGCTGCCGACCACACTTCAAAATCGTAAGTCAGTGCGGAAGTGAAGCCCATGTCTCCGCCGCAAAGACGCATTATCCGGTAGGGAAGCTCCAGTTTGTCAACCAGTCCGGCAACGTGATTTACCATATCATCCAGCGTTTCGTATGATTTATCGGGATGGGTGATCTGCACAATTTCCACTTTATCAAACTGATGGAGCCGGTTCAGTCCGCGCACATCCTTGCCGTAGGAGCCGGCTTCGCGGCGGAAGCAGGCGCTGTATGCGGTATTTTTCACCGGAAGGTCTCTTGCATCCAAAATAACATCGCGGTAAAGATTGGTTACCGGCACTTCGGATGTTGGAATAAGATAGAGATTGTCCAGCGTGATGTGATACATCTGCCCCTCCTTGTCGGGCAGCTGTCCCGTGCCGTATCCCGAATCTTCGTTTACCGCCAGCGGTGGTTGAATTTCTTCATAACCAGCCTTTCGGTTTTCATCCAAAAAGAAGTTGATTAGCGCCCTTTGCAGCTGAGCGCCTTTGCCCCGGTAAACCGGAAATCCGGCTCCGGTAATTTTTACGCCCAACTCGAAATCAATCAGATTGTATTTTTGCGCTAAATCCCAGTGTGGCAGTGCATTTTCAGGGAGTTGCGGCATCTCTCCCGACGATTTTACCTGTTCGTTATCTTCGGCGCCCTTTCCTGCCGGAACGGAGTCGTGGGGTATATTTGGAAGCTGAATCAATAGCGCTGAAACTTTCTGTTCAATTTCGGCAAATCCGGCATCTAAAAGTCTGATGCTCTCTTTCAGCTCAGTGGTCTTCGCTTTTGCAGCTTCGGCTTCTTCCTTTTTTCCCTCACGGAAAAAATTGCCAATCTCCCTTGCGATGGTGTTCATTTCGGCTTTTGCCTGTTCTGCCTTGTGCTGGGCTTCATTTTTTTGCCGGTACAATTCAACAATTTCGCCTACAATTTCTGAAGCGTCAAAATTTCTTTTTTTCAGCTTTTCGATGACTACTTCCGGGTAATCTTGAATAAATCTCAGGTTAAGCATAATTTCTCATTTGTTGTTGCAAAGCTAATACAAAAAAAATCTCCTGCTGTGAGACAACAGGAGATTCTTGTTTGAATGTTATTTAAGGCTTACTTTTCGAGTCCGCCCATTAATTTGTCCTGCAGCTCTTTCAGTTCATCCCATTTGCCGTCGGCGGCAAGCTGTGCCTGCTGTATCCAGGTCCCGGGATTTTTTGAAGCAAACTGGCTCCCTGCGGCAACAAGGATATCCTTGAGTTCTTCTTCTGTTGAAGCAGCCATTTGTGCAAAGGTTTTGATACCGGCGTTATAGAAAACCTCAGAGATTTTCGGACCGATGCCTTCGATTTTTTTCAGATCGTCAGCTTCGGTACTCTCTTCGGCAACAACTTCAGCTGCCGGAGCTTCTTCCTTTTTTTCGACTTTTACGGGAGCAGCCTTCACTTCCGGTTCGCTTTTCGGCGCTTCCATTACGGCAACGTCAACATCCACAACGGGCTCTACAGAAACGTAAGAGCGGTTTTTCCTTTTTTTACGAAACATAACCGTCCCGTCGATGAGTGCAAACAGTGTGTGGTCTTTGCCAATGCCCACGTTTTCACCCGGATAGTGCTGTGTTCCGCGCTGGCGTACTAAAACATTACCAGCTTTTGCAAACTGACCGCCGTAAATCTTTACACCTAATCGTTTGCTTTCCGATTCGCGTCCGTTTTTCGAACTTCCTACACCTTTCTTATGTGCCATGGTAATTTATTTTTTAGTTATCCAACAATATCTTCAATAATAATTTGCGAAAACTGCTGACGATGACCATTCATTTTTTGATAGCCTTTTCTGCGCTTCTTTTTGAATACCAGCACTTTGTCGCCTTTGACGTGTTGCAGCACTTTGGCTGTAACCTTAGCTCCTTCAACAACCGGAGTACCAATGATTATCTTTCCGTCGTTGTCAATCAGTAAAACTTTTTCAAAATCAACCGAATCGCCTTCGCCGGCTTCCAGCTGATGGACAAACAGCTTTTTATCTTTTTCAACCTTGAACTGTTGTCCTGCAATTTCTACAATCGCGTACATAATTTCAATTTTTAATATTACACCGTCGGGCGGGATTCTCTCTGGTCTCCTCTTATCAGGCTCCGGGCGGCTCAAATTTTTCAGGAGTGCAAAAGTAGCTATTTTTGATTCATTCCCAAATGTTTTGATAAACTATTTCTCTGTCTTAACTTTATGTTGAAGCTCAGTAAAATATGGTAAATATATTACTTTTTTAAATCCTGGGGCAAACATGAGTGCCCGCTTCTGAGGAGCCTGCGCAACATTGATTTTTCACAAACTGAAAACAAACGGGTAAGTTCAGCCATTTTTAAAAATGATTGTTATATTTGTTAGCATAATAAAAACCTGAGTTTCGGAGAATGCAAAAGATACGATTAAATATTTTAGGATTATCAATAAGCCAGACACAGTCAGGTGCTTACGCGCTTGTTTTGTCTGAGGAAAACGGTAACCGCAGAATTCCGATTATTATCGGACCTGTGGAGGCACAGGCAATAGCCATTCAGTTGGAAGGACTCAAACCCCCGCGCCCTTTGACACACGATTTGATTAAAAATATTGCGCTGGCTTTTAATATTGTCCTTCTTGAAGTGATGATTCACAAGCTTGAAGAGGGAATTTTCTTTTCGGAACTGCTTTGTGAACTTGACGGTCAGGAAGTGAAAATTGACTCCCGCACATCTGATGCCGTTGCATTAGCTTTGCGATTCAGATGCCCGATTTACACTACGGAGGATATTTTGGAAAAGGCGGGAATCGTTTTTGAAGAGGAAGAGGGTTTTATGGAGAAAACTCAAGAGAAAAGCAAATCAAAAGCCCGTTCTTCCGAACCTTCATCCCTGAAAAATTACAGCTTAGGCGAACTTGAGAAAATGCTTGGTGAAGCTGTTATGAATGAAGACTATGAAAAAGCTTCAATTCTGCGCGATGAAATTAATAACCGGAAGAAAAACTAATCCCGACTTATGAAAAAGATACTCATCTTTCTGTCCATTTTTGCCGGAATTTTCTTTTTTAATCCTCTGTTTGCAACCCAGCAGCAAGACACCGTTACCGACAATAGACCGGTTTTAAAAGAGGATGCTTCACCGCAAACAGCAGTTATTTTACCCGACAAAAGAGCTGAAAAAGATTTCTCGCTGAATGCTCTTTTCAGAGGGATGTTAGGAATGGCTTCCCTTATTTTGTTGGGATTTTTGCTGAGTTCCGACAAAAAGAACATTCCGTGGAAAACTGTGGCAACCGGACTGTTTATTCAGGTTTTGTTAGCTGTGGGGGTGCTTTATGTTCCTTTTATCCGGTACAGTTTTGAGTTTATGGGGCAGATTTTTGTGAAAATCCTTGATTTTACCAAGTCGGGCAGTGAGTTTTTATTGGGTGATCTGATGGACTCTAAAACTTACGGTTTCATTTTTCTTTTTCAGGTACTGCCTACTATTATTTTCTTTTCTGCACTTACCAGCCTTCTCTTCTATTGGGGTATTATTCAGAAGGTTGTGTGGGCGCTGGCATGGGTTTTTACGCGTGCGCTGAAAATATCGGGAGCTGAGGCGCTGTCGGTGGCAGGCAATATCTTTTTGGGACAAACCGAATCGCCGCTGATGATCAAGCCCTATCTCGAAAAGATGAGCAATTCTGAAATATTGTTAGTTATGTCGGGGGGAATGGCTACCATGGCAGGCGGCGTGCTTGCTGCATATATTGCACTGCTTGGCGGGGATGACCCCCAGTTGCGGCTTGAATTTGCAAAGCATCTGTTAGCAGCTTCGGTGATGGCAGCGCCCGCTGCCATTGTTTTCTCCAAAATGTTAGTGCCGCCCACAGAGGCAATTAGTAAACAGATTGAAGTGAGCAAAGACAAAATCGGCAGCAATGTGCTGGATGCCATCACCAACGGAACCAGCGAGGGCGTAAGGCTTGCAGTTAATGTTGGAGCTATGCTGCTGACTTTCATTGCATTCATTGCCATGTTTAACTTTGTGGTGGGCAAAATCGGGCAGTGGACTTCACTGAACGATCTGATTGCGCAAGGTACCAACGGAAGATATACCGAACTCTCCCTTCAGTTTGTTTTGGGTTATACGCTGGCGCCGCTCATGTGGCTTATCGGAGTTATTCCTGAAGATATCATCATCACCGGGCGTTTGTTGGGCGAAAAGCTCATTTTGACCGAATTTATCGGCTATATCAGTCTGGCGGAGCTGAAAGCTGCCGGAGCTTTTGCCAGCCCAAAATCGATAATTATGGCAACTTATATCCTTTGCGGATTTGCCAATTTTTCTTCAATAGGGATTCAAATTGGCGGAATCGGCGCACTTGCACCGGGCAAAAGAGTACTGTTGTCAAAATATGGAATTCCTGCGTTAATCGCTGGCACACTGACTTCTCTGATGAGTGCAACCATCATCGGAATGATAATGGGATAAAATTTTTTCCGAAGCGACGCAACCTTTTTTCGTTTTCTGCATCATTAACAAAGTAGCACACTGCCAAGGCAGTTGTTTTTTGTTAATTTTTTAAATAAAGGAAAATGAAAACTAAAAGTAAGATTTGGAAAAGTATTGGTGCATTTGTGATAGGTTCAGTTGTTCTAACCGCATGTCTTGATGATCCGGAGCCGGTTGCATTAGATGCATTGCCCGATGTCTATGTTCAGAAAATTGTTCAGGATGATGAAGTTAAGTATGGAATTACTTTTTGGGTATATGGAAACAAACCGCTTAGTTCAGTGGAAGTTGCAGGACCCGAAGAAGGTTCATGGAGCTTGGTAAAGGATGAGGCAACAAGTCAGGTATTTGCGCTTTATCCCAAAAGTGAAGATTATGCAGACACCATGTTTCCGACAGGTGATTACAAATTTAACATTGTGAGCACGCAGGAAGGTGAAGAACCATTAGTTATTACTGACAAATTAGGCGAACAGGAATTGGATGTTCTGGTTCTTGAGTCTGTTGAGTTTGAGAATAATAAGCTTAATATTAAATGGGAATCACTGGAGAATACGGACAATTATATTGTAAGATTGTTTGATGAATCAGATAAATTGATTTTCAACAGCGAAACCATTGAAAAGAGTAAAACCGAATTTTCTTTTGGCAGTTCAGACAAAGGCTGGCTGACCGGTTTGACATCGGCGACGTCCGGCGACACCTATCGGCTGGATGTTCTCGCCATGCTCTATGAGTCAGGAGCAACGCAGGAAACACAAGGATACAACGTTCAGTTTGTTTCTATTGCATCAAAAGAGATTGTTTGGGGTGAATAGCAGATTTGCCGGATAGATGAGAGAGGGCGTTTTTATTGCAGAAGCGCCCTTTTTCATTGAATAACAGATGAAACGGAGAATTCGCTGTATGTTTCCGAAATTTAACTTTAAATCCCAATTCCCGTGCATTTGTGCCGATTTTCCTATTTTTGTAACCTGTTTTATTAAAAATTTTACTGACACATAGAAATATGGAAATTCCGAGCAAGTATATTCCTGCAGAAGTTGAAGAGAAATGGTATAAGTACTGGATTGAGCAGAATTTTTTTCATTCTGAGCCTGATGAGCGTGAACCCTATACAATCGTCATTCCGCCGCCAAATGTAACCGGTGTTTTGCACATGGGACATATGCTGAACAACACTATTCAGGATATTTTGGTGCGCCGTGCACGCATGATCGGAAAAAATGCCTGCTGGGTTCCCGGAACCGACCACGCTTCCATCGCTACCGAAGCTAAAGTTGTGAATAAACTTCGTGAAGAGGGAATCGATAAACATGATATTTCACGCCAGGAATTTTTAGAACACGCATGGGACTGGACGCGCAAACATGGCGGAATTATTCTGGAACAGCTGAAAAAATTAGGCGCTTCATGCGATTGGGAGCGAACAGCTTTCACCATGGATGAAGCGCGCAGCGATTCAGTAATCCGTGTTTTTGTGGATTTGTACAACAAAGGACTGATATATCGTGGAATTCGGATGGTTCACTGGGATCCGGCAGCCAAAACTGCCCTTTCCGACGAAGAGGTGATTTATAAGGAATTACAATCCAAGCTCTACTATCTGAATTACAAAATTGATAATGCTCACGAATCTTCCGGTGGAACAGACGGTTCATCACAAAACGAATATGTAACCATTGCCACTACACGTCCGGAAACTATTTTGGGTGATACTGCTGTCTGTATCAATCCTGCCGACGAACGCTATGCGCACCTTAGGGGAAAACGGGTGTTAGTGCCGCTCATCAACCGTTCCATTCCGATTATTGAAGACGATTACGTGGATATGGAGTTTGGAACCGGCTGCCTGAAAATTACCCCGGCACACGATGTTAATGACTACGAAATCGGATTGCGGCACAATCTGCCAAGTGTCGATATTTTTAATGATGACGGCACTTTGTCGGAGGCAGCTGAGATTTTTATCGGCGAAGACCGTTTTGATGTGCGCGAAAAAATAATTCCTGCGCTTGAAGAAGCCGGGAATCTCCATCGCATTGAGGATTATACCAATAAAGTTGGTTTTTCCGAACGGACAGATGCGGCTATTGAACCCAAGCTTTCGGCGCAGTGGTTTCTGAGAATGGAAGAGCTGGTAAAACCGGCATTGGAAAATGTGATGAATGACACGATAAAGTTCTATCCATCAAAATTTAAGAACATTTACCGCCATTGGATGAGCAACATAAAAGATTGGTGCATCAGCCGGCAGTTGTGGTGGGGACACCAGATTCCGGTTTGGTATATCAGTACAGATGCGCCGGTTAAGCCGTCCGAATCCGGCGGCTGGGGCTATGTTGTTGCGGCAACCCGGGAGGAAGCCGAGAAGCTTGTGATTGCAAAATATCCATTATTAGGCGAAGCAAAAGAGGGGTTTACACTCCGTCAGGATGAGGATGTGCTTGACACCTGGTTTTCAAGCTGGCTGTGGCCCATTTCAGTGTTCGACGGAATTCGCAACCCGGATAATCCCGATATGAAATATTACTATCCCACTTCAGATTTGGTTACCGCCCCCGATATTATTTTCTTTTGGGTGGCACGCATGATAATTGCCGGGTATGAGTATGAAAATCAGTTTCCTTATGAGAATGTCTATTTTACCGGGATGGTGCGCGATGCCCAGCGCCGGAAAATGTCAAAATCATTGGGAAATTCTCCCGAACCATTGGATTTGATTGCAAAATATGGCGCTGATGGTGTGCGGGTTGGCATGTTGCTTTGCTCACCAGCCGGAGGCGACCTGCTTTTCGATGAGAGCCTGCCGCAGCAGGGAGCAGGATTTGCCACTAAAATCTGGAACGCATTCCGCCTGATTAAAATGTGGGATGTTTCTGTTGAGATTGAACAGCCGGAACACTCAAAATTAGCTGTTGAATGGTTTGAAAACAGACTGGCACAGGTTGTGAAAACACTTGACACACAGTTCGGTCAGTTTCGTATTTCAGAAGCGCTGATGACGGTTTATATTACGGTTACCGATGAGTTTTCGGGATGGTTTCTCGAAATTGTGAAACCGCAATATCAGCAGCCGGTTGATGCAAAAACTTACGCCGATATTGTCAGACTGTTTGATAATTTACTCAGGCTGATTCATCCGTTTATGCCGTTCATTTCCGAAGAAATCTGGCAGATGCTTGAACCGCGCAACGATGGTGAAAGTATTATGATCAGCCAGCTTCCGCAAGTTGCGGAATATGATGAGGAGATGCTGACTGCATTTGAAAATGTGAAAGAGGCAATTTCCGGAATTCGGACAGTGCGGAAAGAGAAGGGCGTTCCCAATAAGGAAACTTTGGAGCTGAAAGTTAAATCAGGAGATAAAGGGTATGAGGAGAATTTTGCGCCGGTTTTGCAAAAATTAGGTAATCTTTCGGGAATTGAAATGGTGGCTGAAGATGTGCAGGGCGCTGCTTCTTTCCGGGTAAAATCCTGCGGCTTTTACATACCTCTTCAGGGTTTGATTGATGTGGAAGAAGAGTTGAAAAAGATAGAAGAGGAGCTTGCCTATGCCAGAGGATTTTTGCGGTCGGTGATGAAGAAACTGGGCAATGAACGGTTTGTGAACAGCGCTCCCGAAGCAGTTGTGGCAAAGGAAAAAGCCAAACAGGCTGATGCCGAAGCAAAAATTAAAGCGCTTGAAGTGCAGATTGCCGCATTGAAATAATATGGCTTAGTTCTTGTTGAAATTCTGCGTAAATTTATCACACACAAGAGGAAAATTTCCTGCATTTTATTCGATTTAACGGGATGAGAAATTTCAACTTAATCGGTTTGCTCCTTTTTTTGCTTGCGGGACTTTACAGTCAGGCGCAAACCGACCCGCTGTTGGTTGACCCCATCCTTGTCCGGTTAAAAGGCAGAATTGTCAGTGCTGCCGACAGTTCGGGAGTTCCTTATGTAACTATTGTAAATAACCGCTACCGTGGAGGCACCATCACCAATACTGAAGGATTTTTTTCCATGGATGTGCTCAATATCGACAGTCTGGTGCTTACTTCTGTGGGTTATGAAAAGCTTGTTATTTATGTTCCGCACACCTATACCGGGCAGGAAGTGCTTGTTTTTAAGATGAATCCGATGAGCTATGCAGTTGGCGAAGTGGAGGTGAAAGGAGAGCGGCAATCTGTGGATCTGGGGTTGGGAACCGGGAAACCAGTGGAAATTCCCGTTGAACTGCGCGGTGATGCCTTTAATGAAAAACCGCCCATTCTGGCAGCTCTGTTTAATCCGGTTTCTTTTCTGCAATACTATCTGAGCGATAAAGAGCGCCGTAAGCGTGATGTGCGGGAAGCGATGACACTTCAGAAAAACTGGGAGATGCATTCGCAGAACTACAATAAGGAGATGGTGATGAAACTCACCGGAGCAAATGAAGCACTTGCAGACACTTTTATGGTCTGGTTCAATTCAAAAAATGTATTGCCCTACACTTCAACGGAATATGAAGTGAGGGCATCAATTATCTATTATTATGAAATGTGGCTGGATGAAAGAGATGAATAACCTTACAATACTTTGATTTTCAGGTTGCGCCATTTAACTTTAATTCCGCCTCCGCTGTGAATCTGCAAAGCGATGGCACCTTTTCCTTCCGCAATTTTTTCATCTTCGATATCAACCATTTCCTGCCCGTTGAGCCATGTAGTTACGTGCCCGCCAACAACCCTGATTCTCATCTTGTTCCACTCACCCATTTGCAGGATTTCCTCTTTTTCGTCGGGGATTTGAACAAGCCATCCACGACCATAGGATTCGTAAATTCCACCGGTATCGTGGTAGGGTGGGGCAACTTCAACCTGCCAGCCACTTACTTTGGTACCTTCAAACGTGGAACGGAAAAATATTCCGCTGTTGCCGTCGGCTTCCTGCAAAAATTCAGCTT
>CAYNOQ010000030.1:0-28782 GCA_964398855.1 uncultured Mariniphaga sp.
TTTCAGTACCCGGGGCGGGAATCGAACCCGCACTCTGTTGCCAGAACTGGATTTTGAATCCAGCGCGTCTACCTATTCCGCCACCCGGGCTTTTCGCTTTGCGGAAAAATAGTGTGCAAAACTAACCATTTCACATAAATTGCCAAAATTCTAAAGCAAACAATTTTAATTCTTTTAAGTTAAAAGATTTTGAAGGAAATTCATTATATTAGTAATCTCAATTTGCCGGATTTGCTTTTTGAAACTTTAAAGCGTAATATGATGAAAACAAGGAAATTAAAAATATGGAACATGCTGCCGGTGCTCTTTTCAGTGCTTTTGCTGTTAGTTTCGCTTACAGGCGTTGCTCAGCAGCCCGGTCAGCAGGTTTTAGACCAGAATATCAGTATTTATGCAGAAGATGAGCCGCTTCAGGATGTAATCGAAAAAATTTGCAAATATCTGAATATCGATTATTCGTACAATGCCGGCATTGTTGCCGACAAAAAAGTGAGCCTCAACATTTCAAATAAACCAATTAAATATGTTTTAGATAAGCTGATGAAAGATTTCTATCTGCTTTTTGAAATTGAAGACAATATTTTGGTTGTCAGGGATTATGTTCCGCTTGATGAAAGCATGGCTTTAGACAGAAGCACAAGTCAGTTTTACAGCGCCAACCGTGGCTTTCTGTTCAATGATCCACGTGAAAAATACATTACCATCAAATTTAAACGGGCAAGCAACCTGATAATCATACCGGTGACTATCAACGAGTCGGATACGCTGAATTTCATTTTGGACACCGGTGTTCGTTATCCGATTATTACTGAACTGCCCTTTATTAACAAGCTGAATCTCAACTATTTAGTTCCCGTTCCGATTCATGGACTCGGCGAAGGTGATGAGTTGATGGCTTACCGTTCCAACAACAACACGCTTAAACTCGGGAAACTGACTGCATGGAATCAGGAAGTGCAAATGATTATCGATGAAAATTTTCAGATTTCGCACATATTGGGCTTGCCGGTTCACGGGCTGATCGGGTTCAACCTTTTTAAAGATTATATCGTGAAAATTGACTATCCATCCGACAAGCTCACACTTTATCGCCCCGAATATTACAAATACCGCGACAACAGGCGCGATATCATTATGCCGTTGCACCTGGAAGGAGACAAGCCATTTGTGCGTACAAGCATTGTAAATGAAGAGCTGCAGGAGATTCCAGTCAAGCTTTTGGTTGATACCGGCGCCAGCGATGCGCTCTGGCTTTCCGAAAAATCTGATCACCGGATACGCATTCCCGAAAATCACATTGAAGCATTTTTAGGACGCGGATTAAACGGTGATTTATACGGCATAAAAGGGAGAATTGACGGGCTGTGGGTGGGTCCTTTGGTTTTACCGAAGCCAATCGTGGCATTTCCCGATTCGGAACTTATTGATCAGCTGATCTCAAGCAATGACCGCAACGGAACGCTTGGCGCCGAAATTTTAAGACGCTTTATTGTAACTTTGGACTACCGAAACAACCGCATGACACTCCGCCCGACATACCGGATCAGAGAAGAGTTCAACTACAACATGAGCGGCATGGAAGTAATCAATCCGATGCCCGGACTTCCCATTTTCACCATCACCGATATCCGGGAAAATTCACCGGCTTACTTTGCCGGATTAAGAGAAAACGATCAGATTTTATCATTGAACAACACAAATCATAAATCACTTGAACTCAACGATATAAATCTCATTTTACAGAGTAGGGAAAACAAAAAAATCAAAATAAAAGTATTGCGTGAAGGTGAAGAATACAAAACATCCTTTGAACTGAAGAAAGTTTTTTGAAATAGGAAAATTAAATGCTTATCCGTATGTTTCCTCTAAGTGGGAGATTCCCGCCCTTTCGGCGGAATGACGACGTTGGTGGAATATTAATGGAGGTGAAGTGGCAGCAAACCGAACATCGTTAAACAAAGCTCATGGTGGGCTTATAAAAGTATTGACTTACAGATTCATCATGCACTTATTTTGACTTTGCAGGAACACAACAATTATTTTCCTTAATTTTGAGCAATTTAAAAATCCAAAACAAAAGCGTCATGGAACAATTCACCACAAGGCAAAACAAAGTTTCGCGACTGATTCAGCGCGAAGTTGCCGATATAATACTCCAGCTGAACCGATCAAAATATAACGGCAGACTCATCACGGTTTCTGTTGTTCGGGTTACAAAAGACATGGGAATTGCACGAATTTATCTGAGCATATATCCATCTTCTTTTTCCAAGGATATCTTGGAAGAAATTCAGTTTGCCGGAAAATCAATCCGCGGCGAGTTGGGGCGGCGGATTGGCAAAAGCGTCAGAATTATTCCGGAACTTGAGTTCTATATTGACGACAGTCTCGATTATATTGAAAACATTGATAATTTATTACAAAAATAGGATTTGAATCTACCACTGTTCATAGCGCGGAGGTATCTGTTTTCCAAAAAGAAACAGAATATTATTAACATAATATCCGGCATATCTGTTGCCGGAATTATTGTCGGTACAATGGCGTTAGTCATTGTACTTTCTGTTTTTAACGGCTTTAACGGGCTGATTGAGACGTTTTTCAGTAATTTTGATCCTGATCTGAAAATTGAAGCAGCACACGGAAAAATGTTTTCTCCTGCGGAAAACAGGTTTGATGAAATTCAAAATCTGCCCGGGGTTTTGCACTATGCAGAGGTGATTGAGGAGACCGCTCTGCTCAAATATGGCGATCAGCAGTATCCCGCTTTGGTGAAAGGCGTTCCGCCCAACTACCCGGACTACACCAGCATTGATACGCTGATTATTGACGGGATTTTTATGCTTCAGAATGAAGGCACCGACTACGCTGTCGTAGGGCAGGGGGTTGCCTATAATCTGGGTTTGGGACTCTCTTTTGTTGATCCTATTCGCATTTTTGTACCCAAAAAAGGACTTCAAACATCACTGAATCCTGCGCGCTCGCTTAATTTTGACTATATTTTCCCTGCCGGTGTTTTTTCTCTTTTGGAAGAGATAGATTCCAAATATGTCATTGTACCCTACCATTTCGCAGCGCACCTTTTTGAGAGCGAAAACCGGGTTTCGGCAGTTGAATTAGGTATTAAACCGGGCGCTAATCCAAAAAAACTGCAAAAGGAGATTCAGAATATTTTGGGCAATTCGTTCCACGTGAAAAACAAATTCCAGCAGCACGATATGATTTTCCGTACCATGAAATCGGAAAAATGGGCATCCTATTTTATATTGGTTTTTATCCTTATTGTTGCCTCCTTCAATATGTTAGGAAGTCTTTCCATGCTGATAATTGACAAAAAAGAGGACCTGTTCATACTGCGTAGTATGGGAGCTGACGAAAAAATGATTCGCAAAATTTTTCTTTTTGAAGGCTGGCTGATCTCATTTTTCGGAGCTTTAATCGGCGCTCTTTTAGGGATTTTTGTCTGCTGGCTGCAAATCCGGTTCGAGTTCGTTACCCTTCCCGGCGCCGGTTCATTCGTTATTACAGCTTATCCTGTGCAAATTATTTTGTCGGATATTTTGCTGATTCTCGGAATTGTTCTGGGAATTGGATTCATTGCGTCCTGGTATCCGGTACGGTTTATCTCCCATCGTTTCAATTTAACATAAACAATCTCTGCATTGGAAATTTGATTCAGACAAAAATTACTTACCAATTCAAAATGAAAGCATTAGTCAAAAGAAAAACCAAAAAAATAGGTGGAAATTGTGTGATTGATCTCTCTTTGGAAAGTCTTCGGGATGCGATAAAACACAACAATATGGTTGCCGGACTTGACATCGGGTTGGATGTATCACAAATAACTCATCACTTTCCTACCGATGATTTTCAGCTTGCATTTGATATTATGGAAAAGGATAATTGCAAAAAAGTAGTTCTCAATTGGGAATAAATTAATTGTAAAGTATTGATGAAGAAAGGTTTGATAGTTAAGACAACAGGCAGCTGGTTTACCGTTGAAGATGAGCGGGGAGAACTGTTTGATTGTAAAGTGAAAGGAAATTTTCGAATTAAGGGCATTAAAAGTACCAACCCGGTTGCTGTAGGGGATATAGTAAATTTTATGGTGCAGAATGAGACAGAAGTTGCCGGAAAAAACAGAACCGGCTGGATTTATTCCATAAAAGACCGGAAAAATTACATTATCCGGCGGTCTCCAAATCTGTCAAAACAATCGCATATTATTGCAGCAAATATTGACCAGGCAATTCTGCTGGTTACCATTATTGCACCGGTAACAACCACACTGTTTATTGATCGCTATCTTGCTTCTGCTGAGGCATATAATATTCCGGTGCTGCTTGTGTTCAACAAAATTGACTTGTATGGCGATGAGGAAATTACAGTCATGAAAAACCTGATTTCAATCTACTCAAAAATCGGGTATCGCTGCCTCAAAACTTCCGCTGAAACGGGAGAGGGGATAGAAAAGTTGAAAGATGAACTAAAAAATAAAATAAGCGTAATCAACGGACATAGCGGCGTTGGAAAATCAACCATCATAAACCTGATTCAGCCCGGGCTGAATCTGAAAACTTCCGAAATATCGGAATACCATAAAACGGGCAAACACACTACGGCATTTTCTGAAATGTATAAGCTTTCAATAGGTGGGTATATTATTGATACTCCGGGCATTAAAGGTTTTGGAATGTTAGATATGGAGACGTGGGAAATCAGCCATTATTTCCCCGAAATCTTTAAACTGTCCAAAAATTGCTTATACAACAATTGCTCACATACACACGAACCGGAGTGTGCCGTCAAAGATGCTCTTGAAAACAAGGAAATTTCGGTCAGCAGATATATCAGCTATCTTGATTTGCTGGAAGAAGATGAGAAATACAGAAAGCCACATTAGCAGTTTATGTTGCTTTTTTAGAAAGAAAATAGTTGTAAACCAATCTCCCTTTTGATAGCCCAACAGACTGAGTCAGTGCAGACTCAGATGCATTCTCAATGTTTTTAACCGATTTGAAATCCTGAAGTAATTTTTTAATCGTACGCTCTCCAACACCTTTGATCCGGTTTAGTTCCGACGTTGTAAATTCAGCCGAGCGTTTATTCCTGTGAAAGGTTAACCCAAAGCGATGGGCTTCATCTCTAATCTGACGGATAACCTTAAGAGATTCCGAATTTTTATTGATGTAAAGTGGAACTGAATCTCCGGGAAAGTATATCTCTTCAAGTTTTTCTGCAATTCCAATTACAGCTATTTTACCGCGTAAGTTCAATTTATCCAATACAGAAACTGCTGATGACAACTGCCCCTTACCGCCGTCAACAACAATTAGCTGCGGCAATGTTTTTTTCTCTTCAAGTTGTCTCTTATATCTGCGGCTCAGAATCTCTTCCATAGATGCAAAATCGTTGGGACCAACGATGGTTTTTACGTTATAATGGCGATATTCGCTCTTCAGCGGTTTTGCATTTTTGAAGACAACACAAGCGGCTACCGGATTAGAACCTTGCAGGTTACTGTTGTCAAAACACTCAATTTGCACAGGCAATTCCTTCAAATGAAGATCTTTCTGAAGAGTTTTCAAAATCCGGTCAGTACTCACTTTTGGATTTTTCAGAACCATACGCTTCTCTTTTTCAAGGCGAAAATATCTGGCATTTCGGTATGACAAATCAAGCAGTTGTTTTTTCTCACCACGCTGAGGAACTCTAAAAACAAGATTGTGCAGTTTCAGCTTGGGAAGGAAGGGTACTAATACTTCTTTGGGAAAGCTTTCTATTTTGTCGCGAATATCTACAATGCCGGCAAGCAGTAGGTCTTCTGTTGTTTCATCAATTCCTTTTTTTATTTCAAGTGTGTAAGTTTGAATAATAGCACCCTGAATAACCCGAAGATAATTAATGTATGCAAATTTTGAATCTTCCTCAATAGTGAAAACATCCACATCAGTGATGGTGGGAGAGACAACAGTTGATTTACTCTGATAGCGCTTCAGGGATTCATACTTCTCCTTAATTTTCTGTGCAGCTTCAAAATTGAGGGCTTTAGCCATTTTATCCATCCTGTATTCAAGATGTTTTATCACCCCGGATATGTTTCCTTTCAGAATATCGGTAATTTCTTCAATTCCCTGATTATACAGTTCCTGAGAGATCAAACCTTCACAAGGACCTTCGCAATTACCCAAATGATACTCTAAACAAACCTTATACTTTCCTTCTTTTATGTTCTTTTCAGAAAGATTGTAACTGCATGTACGCAATTTATATTCTGTTCGGAACAGCTCTAACAGTGTATTTACGGTATGTACAGAAGTATATGGTCCAAAATATTTTGAGCCGTCTTTTACCAGATTGCGTGTTTTGAAAACCCTCGGGAAAGGTTCATTTTTAATACAAATCCACGGATAGCTTTTGTCATCTTTCAGCCGGATATTGTAGCGCGGCTGGTATTTTTTGATAAGATTGTTTTCCAGCAGAAGTGCGTCCTGCTCTGTTTCAACAACCATGTGCTTAATATCGGCTATTCGTCTGACTAATAACGCTGTTTTTCGGCTGTCGTGCTTTTTTGAAAAGTAGCTCGCAACGCGCTTTTTGAGATTTTTTGCTTTCCCGATGTATATAATTTTCCCGCTCTCATCAAAAAATTGATAAATTCCCGGTTTGCCGGGAAGTGTAGTGATGAGATTTTTTAAATTATCAATATTTCGGGCAACTGCATTAATTTCTTAATGGATTAATATTTAACAAAAATGTGCGGATTCATATTCATAATAGTTGTTTTTTCCGCTGTTTGAATAAATTCAAGATCACACAGAAAACTGAAGTAAACCGAGCCGATTCCCAGGCTTTTCACCATGTTGTAAACCGCATGGGCTGTGCCACCGGTAGCCAACAGGTCATCATGTATCAATACTACGTCATCTTTAGAAAGTGCATCGCTGTGCATTTCAATAGTATCGTGTCCGTATTCAAGCTTGTATGTTTCCGATATTTTATCAGCCGGCAGTTTTCCTTTCTTACGCGCCGGGATAAATCCTGCCTTAAGCTCCCTTGCCAGCGCACCGCCGAAAATAAAGCCCCGTGCTTCAATGCCAATAACTTTTGTGATTTTTTTATCCTTAAATTCTGAGACAATTTTATCTATGACATAATCTAAAGCTTCATGCTCTTTCAAAAGAGTTGTTATATCCTTAAAACTGACTCCGTCAACAGGAAAATCAGGAACTTCTCTGATTTTACTTTTTAAATCCATGATTAATTGATTTTGTTCCACGTGAAACATTTTACTTACCAAGCAAAATTAATAAAACATTTATATCGGCAGGGGAAACTCCCGGAATCCTTTTTGCCTGTCCAATTGTTTTTGGTTTGAGATGCTCAAGTTTTTCACGTGCTTCTATAGATAAAGAATTTAATTTACTATAATTAAATTTATCTTCAATAATAATATTTTCAAATTTATCTAATTTTTGGGCAAGCGATTTTTCACGACTTATATATCCTTCATACTTTATCTGAATTTCGGCTCCCTGTATAATTTCGGTTTTTCGCTCTTCAGGAACCCGCTCTAAAAACGTTTTAAAAGGGGGAAGGGCATTGATGAAATCAAATATCGAAACCTGAGGGCGCAAAATAAGGTCGTGAAATTTAACTCCTTGTTTCAATTCAGTTGTTCCTTTTTGCATAAGTACTTGATTTACAGCACCTGGCTTAACGCTAAATTTTTTCGTGAAGTTAATAATCTCAGCAATTAACCGCTTTTTTTCATGCAATAATTTTAATCGTTCCGGAGAAGCAAGACCAATTTTATAAGCTTTTTCAGTTAACCGGGCATCAGCATTGTCCTGACGAAGTAAAATCCGAAATTCTGCGCGGCTGGTGAACATCCTGTAGGGTTCATCAACGCCTTTGGTAATTAAATCGTCAATCAGCACTCCAATATACGCTTCATCACGTTTCAGAATAAACTCTTCATTCGGAGAATAGCAGCGCAGGTGTGCATTAATGCCGGCAATCATTCCCTGAGCAGCGGCTTCTTCATAACCGGTTGTTCCGTTGATTTGACCAGCAAAATACAAATTGCGGATAAGTTTTGTCTCCAAAGTGTGATAAAGCTGCGTAGGATCAAAAAAATCGTACTCTATTGCATAGCCGGGTCTGTAAATTTTAACATTTTCAAGCCCCTCAACCTTGCGCATCGCACGGTACTGAACTTCCCACGGAAGTGAAGAAGAAAAACCATTGATGTAATACTCTTCGGTGGTTTCGCCTTCGGGTTCCAAAAAGAGCTGATGCTGTTGTTTTTCAGCAAAAGTGACAAGCTTTGATTCAATGCTGGGGCAGTAGCGGGGACCAAGGCTCTGAATTGTACCGTCAAACATGGGTGAAAATTCAAAACCGGTTTCAAGCTCGCTGTGAACATCTGAATTGGTAAAACCAACCCAGCAGGAACGCTGCTTTAAAGTGGATTCGGTTCCGGGCAGATAAGAAAAGGCATTTGTAATCTCATCGCCTTTCTGTTCCGTAAATTTTGAAAAATCAATTGTTCTTCCGTCTATCCGGGCGGGCGTTCCGGTTTTTAGTCTGCCGGTGACAAATCCGGCATCAAAAAGCTGTTCAGATAAATTATATGAGGCAGCTTCACCAATTCTGCCACCTTGCATTTTGGAGGAACCAACATGTATCAGACCGTTGAGAAAAGTACCATTGGTTAAAATAACAGTATTTCCGAAAAACTCAACTCCAATTTTAGTACGCACACCCTTAACCTCATCGTTATCAACAATTAAGGAAACAACCATGTCCTGCCACAAATCAAGATTATCAATTGATTCCAGGGTCTGGCGCCAAAGCTCGGTGAAACGCATCCGGTCATTTTGCGAGCGCGGACTCCACATAGCCGGACCTTTTGACAAATTGAGCATCCGAAACTGAATGGTTGTTTTATCCGAAATAATTCCGGAATATCCGCCCAAGGCATCAATTTCCCTCAAAATTTGTCCCTTTGCAATGCCACCCATTGCCGGGTTACAAGACATCTGGGCATACTTTGTCATATCCATTGTAATCAGCAGCGTTTTGGAACCAAGATTTGCAGCAGCTGCCGCTGCTTCACATCCTGAATGCCCGCCGCCAACCACAATCACATCATATTTAAAAAACATTTCATTCACTTTTAAAACCCATTTTCAGAAGATAAAAATCTTCCTTTTTTCTCATCTGCTGTTTTTCGTCATCGGTTTCGTCTTTATAGCCTGTCAAGTGCAAAATGCCATGCAAAATTACTCTGCAAAGTTCAATTTCCATGGGAAAACCCAATTTTCCGGCATTTTCTTCAACCCGATCCACACTGATGAACAGATCGCCGGAGATAAGAGAGCCTTCAACATAATCAAACGTAATTATATCAGTATAATATTGATGATTTAAATATTGTTCATTCATTTTCAGCAGAAAATCATCAGAACAGAAGATAACGGAAATAGCGCCTTGTTGTTTTCCTTCATTGGAAATTAAAAACTTAACTGTTTGCTGAAGCGTTGCTTCAGGGAAAACAGGGAGTTTTACATCTTCGGTAAAAAACGAAACTTTACTCACAATTATCTTAAATTACTTGTTGATTTTTGTGTATAATTATCTGGAAAGACTAAATTAATAAACTGATTCACAATAATATATGAAAGTTATTACTTTTGCATATTATTCAGATACTGCTTATATTTCCTGTTAAAGAAATTATTCAGCTGATGGGAATTTCGGTTTAAATACTCCAAAGTTGAATTGTCTTTTTGCCTGTATTCGAAAAATTCAGCCGGATTACTATAAAACTCTTCCGCGCTTCTGCTCTCCCGTTCATCTTCAAACTCTCTTTCCATTTCTGCCTTTTCTGCGTCAAGCAGTCGGGTGGTTATCTGGTTCTGGCGGTTTATCATCTGGCTCGTAACATTCTTATTCATAAGCTGCCGGCGGTTCTGCTCAAGCATATCATCAATTTGCTGCAAAGCTTTCCGCGCTTCGCTGCCCACGCCGCCATTCATAATGTCTCTCAGCATCTGCTGCATCATTTCGTGCATAATCAGCGATTCACCCATCTGCTTACCCATCTGCTGCGGATTACCGCTTTTCATCTGTTCAATCATCTGCTCAAGTTGCTGTTTTATGCTTTCCGATTGCTGTTTGAGTAAATCCATTCCCGGTTTTCCCTGCTGTCCGGGTTTTGAATCTTCTCCATCGCCCGGCTGTGCATTTTGCATCATATTTTCCAGATTATCAAGCGCTTCGTTGAGCATCAGCGCCAGATTATTTGCAGATGTCATAACATATTGCTGACTTGCACGTGCGTTAGGCAACAGACCTTCGGAAAGTTCGTCAAGTGCCTTATCTAAGTTGATTTGCATACTCAGCAATTCATTGTTAACCATGCTGTTTATCTGCGGGGTGCGTTTAGCAAGGGCATAAAGTGAATCTTTCACAATGTGCGTCTGATCGTGAAGGCGACGCTGTTTGAGATTCATCTCATTAATAACGGGATCATTCGAGCTAACACCGGTAATACCACCAATAACATCTTCCTGTTCAAAAGAAATATAGACCAGATTGGCAAGAATTTGCTTTAGATTTTGAATGTTTTCAAGATTTTGCTGCATGGTGTTGGAATTAAGCATCTGCTGCATGGCAAAAGCGGTATTTTTCATTTTTTCTGAAGTCTCTTTCAAACCGGAACCCGATTTTTTTCTATCATTTTTCTGAAGTTCATTCCTGCTGTTTTCCATGCTCTTCTTAATGTCCTCAAATTCATCGCTGAAATCGTCAAAATTCATCGGCTTATCTAATTCATCATTCATTTGAAGCGCATCTTCAATCTGCTGACGGAGATTATCAAGCTCATTAAAATGATCATCAAGTTTTTCTGAAATCTCATCAAAATTACTGTTTTCACTCACATCATCAGCCATTTTCTCTTCTTCGGAAGCCATTTTGCTCAAATCATCAATAACATGCTGAAGCTTCTGCTCAACTTTCATTTTCCGAAGCATTTCCAAATTACGGTCAAGTTGCTTTTGCAAATCTTCATAGGTTAAATCCATCTGCTCAGTAAGTTGATTGAATTTTTGGGTATCAAACTCTTCTGCAAGTTTTTGAAACTCTTCCAACAATTTCTTCAGTTCATCAGTGAAGACTTCATCCAACAGCTCTTCAATCTGCTTTTGCTTGTCAATGATTTCATCATTTTGTTTATCGAAGGAGTTGAGAAAATTGTTCATTTTCTCATTATCCTGCTTAATTTTTTCATACAACTTTTCCAACTCGCTCTGTTTAGAAAGAATCTGATTCACCATCTGCGATTTTTCCCAGTCAGATACATTGGTATCCATATTTTTCATCCGCAGATTTTGAATATCCTTCTGAATTTCACCGGCAAGTTTTTCGCTTTCATGCAGCATATTTTCCAACTGTTCAAACTGCTCTTTATCACTTGCCAAAATTTCCTGCCGGTCAGGAATATTGAAGGTGAAATTATTTGAAGTTGTTGTTTTGTAGTTGTTTATAACATCATTATCGGTAACTGAAAAGTAATAAAACACAGTTCCCGAACCGGAAGATATATCTTTAAAATCAAAACTGAAATAGAAATCCTGATCGTTCAGATGTGGCACAAAAGGTAAAACAATTGCCGAATCTTCATTATTGATATTGAAATGAAATTTCAGTGCAGAAAATCCGTAATCATCACCAATAGTGCCTTTAAAGAAAAAGCGGCTCATCTGAATTGAATCCTGCACCTGAACCACATTAATTTCAGGATATAAATCGGGAATCACATCCACGCTGTAGGATAGGGCAAGTTCAGATTCTGTTTCATCATTTTTCAGATAGACGTCATAAACGGTCGATTTGAAAAAGTCTTTTTTCAGGTGAAAGCCGGTTTCAGTTTTTTGTGCTCCGTTAAAAACAGAATCTCTGAAAGCAATGTAAAGCGTGTCAATATCAACGCCCTGAAAGTTCCATTCCACATGTGTTCCATGTGGAACCTGCAAATCTCCGGTATTTTCAAAATCCAAAACCGGCAACCCGGTATAGAGCGGCGGAACAACTTTTACCTGAAAATTGATTATTCCCGGTTTCGGCAAAAGCTCTAATTTATATCGGGGCGATTCATATTTTAAATCGGTGAAATAAAAATTGACAGGATTAATGACCGAAACAATTTCATATTCAAAACTGCCTGCCGAAGTTTTCTTCATCAGATAGTTGATGCCTTCTATATTAATATATACAGACTGCGGATATTCATCCCCTTCGCTTTCCATCACAATTTTGAAAGAATCTCCCTTCTTTGCTTTCAACTCCTTGTTAATCAAATAAAATGTATAAGGAGCAGGTTTGGAAAACTGAGTGTTATAGTTTATAATCCGTTTTGAAGCTGTTGTAAATATGGATTTGTTTATAAAAAAGACAGAAGCAGTAATTAACAAACTGACAAAAAAATAGGAGAGAATTGCCCGCAAGTTTTTAAACTGAACTGCCTGACTAAAATTAAAAATACTCAACTCATTGATTTTCTGATCAATGCTGGCATAAACCAATTCGTGTGAATAAGTTGAATCTTGAATTTCAGAAAGCTCGATGATATTTAATAATTTATCCTTAATTTCACCAAAATGCTTCTGAATTATTCCGGAACTGGATTTAAAATCGAGGGGTTTTAAAATCCCGGATAATTTTAAAAGTGGAACAAAAATGAAATGGAGCGAGAGAAAAATCCCAAAAACAAGAAATCCGAAAAACAGTGTTTTTCTGATTTCCGTGGAAAAATAGATGAAATATTCAGCAAGGGAAAAGCCTGTAAATAAGATTAATAAGAAAAAAAGCGTAAGAAGAATACCTTTAATCAAATTAAAAATATAGTACTTATAACGGAACAGATTCAGTTTATTAACAAGTATGTTAAAATTTTCAGTCATTAAACTACTCTTTCTTTATTTTCAGTATATTATAAAAACTGCCTGTTGTTAGCAATTGTTTTAATAAACCTATGAAAAAACAAAAATAATCTTTTAAAATTAGATTTGGTTTTTTCCGCTTTTTTATGCGATAGTATTATTTTTGGTATGAAAAAATAAATAAGCAGCTATTTCTGTTTAATCTATTCACAGAATATAAACTGTTAAAAAGAAGATAAAAATTGTGTGTGTGTTTATCAACAATTGTAGATAAATTTGATTTTATTCCTGAATTTAAGCCTTTTAAAAGGAGAAAAAATGTTAGTTTTTTGAAGATAAAGAGTTAAGGTTAACTTTGTAAAATTTGATAAATTAAAATGAACAGATTTCAACATCCTATTATAAACAGTATATTTTAAATTAATTAAATTATAATAATTATATCGTTTTAACAGCGATTAAACTTGATGGAAAAAGCATGAAATTTTGTGAGCAGCTCAATTTTTTGAAAACTGATTAATAGCAATTGTATGAAAATACTATTAGTTGAGGATAATCTTTTAAATCAGAAAGTAGTTGGATTTCATCTGATTAAATCCAATTATGAAATTGCTTATGCAACCAATGGCAGCGAAGCAATGGAAAAAATAGAAGCCAATCCACCCGATTTAATTCTTATGGACATTGTTTTGCCCGGAGAAAACGGATTTGAAATCACGGTAAAAATTAGGGCGCTGGAAAAAAGCAGAAATATTTCGAAAGGCGTTCCAATCATTGCATTAACAGCCAATACGCTTGACAACGACAAAGAAAAATGCATTAATGCAGGAATGAATGACTATCTTGCGAAACCTTTTACCGCAGAAGAGTTGTTGGAAGTTATAAAGCGATTTGAAAAACAGGAATGAGTGGTGATCTTGACATAAGAGGAAACTATTATCCGGAAACAGACAGGGAGTTAGACCGCAAATTGCGCCCCCTGAGTTTTTCCGATTTTCAGGGGCAGGGAAAAATTGTGGATAACCTGAAAATATTTGTTGAAGCTGCAAACATGCGCAAAGAAGCGCTTGACCATGTTTTGCTTCACGGACCGCCCGGGTTGGGAAAAACAACTTTATCACACATTATCGCCAATGAATTAGGTGTCGGCATAAAAATCACATCCGGTCCGGTGCTTGACAAACCGGGTGATTTGGCAGGTTTGCTCACAAATCTTGATGAACACGATGTTTTATTTATCGATGAAATACACCGACTTTCTCCTATTGTGGAAGAGTATCTCTATTCCGCAATGGAAGATTTCAGGATTGATATTATGATTGACAAGGGACCCAGCGCCCGCTCCATTCAAATCGACCTGAATCCTTTTACGCTTATTGGCGCCACAACCCGTTCCGGGTTGCTCACTTCACCTCTGAGAGCTCGTTTTGGAATCAATTCACTTCTGGAATATTACGACAATACGATTTTAAAAGGAATAGTGAAACGTTCTGCTCAGATTTTAAATGTGGAAATCAGCGATGATGCCGCAGAAGAAATTTCACTCAGAAGCCGCGGAACACCAAGGATTGTTAACTCTTTGCTGCGCAGGGTGCGTGATTTTGCACAGGTGAAAGGCGATGGAAATATTGATATTGAAATCACAAAAACTGCGTTGTCAGCCATGAATATTGACCAGTATGGTCTGGATGAAATGGATAACAGGATTCTACGCTGTATTATTGATAAATTCAAAGGCGGACCTGTCGGAATTTCCACTATTGCCACAGCTGTTGGCGAAGATGGCGGAACAATTGAAGAAGTTTATGAGCCGTTTTTGATTAAGGAAGGTTTTATCAAACGAACACCCCGCGGGAGGGAAGCAACCGAGAGGGCTTACAAGCATTTGGGAAGGGTAAATTACGGAAATCAATCGATGTCGCTATTTTGATTCAATCCATTTCACTTCAAATAAACGGGGCCAATATTTTCCGGTGACAAAAATCCGATTATTCTCTGTATCATAAGCTATTCCGTTCATGTAGTCAACTTTGTCTTCCGGTTTGGTGTACATGTTTAAAATACCGTCTAAGTTTATTTCCGACAACACTTTTCCCGTTTCCGGATCAATCTGAATAATCAGATTTGTGGTGTAAACATTGGCATAAATAGTACCGTCTATATATTCTAACTCATTGATATAGTTGACAACTCCTTTGTTGTTGGCAACCTGAATCTTCTTTATTTGGGAAAAATCCGAAGGATTTAGCCATATCAATTCGTGGGTTCCGTTGGTCATTATCAGGTTTTCTCCATCGTTTGTCAAACCCCAACCCTCTTTTGAACGATAGGTAAAACTGTCAATTACTGCAAAATCATTCAAATCATAAACAAAACCTTTTTGACTGCGGTAGGTCAGCTGATAGATTTTATTGTTTAAAATGGTTATTCCTTCTCCGAAATATTTCTCATGGAGCGGTTTTTCCTTCACTGTTTTTCCGGTTTGCAGGTTAACCTGATACAATCCTGAGGAGCCGTATTCGCCGGTTCCTTCATAAAGGCTTCCATTGTGATATTCAAGACCCTGAGTGAAAAATTTCGGATTATGCGGAAAATCATTAATGACGGTATAACCTAACTTTTTGGGTACAATATCTGAAACAACATTTATTGTAACTGTCTGTGAATTATCAACCTTATCAGTTTTGGTGGCAACAACCTGAAAACTGTTTGTTCCCGTATAATTCAATGAAATGTCGGGAATCGTGAATTTTAATTCCTCGCTTTGGTAAATTAATTCACCCTGATAAAACAGTTTAATATTGTCAATTTCGCCATCGCGCAGCTTAGTTTCAACGTTCACGGAAACAGCAGTGCCATATATATAATTCTGCGCCTTTGGGCTGATAACTATCGAACTCACGGGTTTGCGTGAGCGTTTTGGCTTACTGGAACAGGAGAAGCAAAAAATAAAAAGGCTGAAAATAATCACCAAAGGAAAAATAAATCTTTTCATTCGCACTGTTATTAATTCTCGAAATTGTATCAAAAAAATGTTTTCGGCATAAAATTATAAAATATATGAAGCATTGCAATTGATAGACGGGAATGCAAATGAATACTATCTTTGTTTCAAAAAAATTCGATTTTGAATCACTTTAAAAGATTAGCGGGCGACACGGCAATTTATGGGATGAGCAGCATCCTTGGGCGCATTCTGAACTGGCTGCTGGTTCCCTATTATTCGTTTATTTTTGTGCCCGAAATTTACGGAGTTGTTGCCAATCTCTATTCCTATGTTGCTTTTCTTTTGGTTTTGCTGCTCTACGGAATGGAAACTTCATTTTTCAGATATGCCTACAAACATGAAAATTCTGAAATAGTCTATTCCACTTCGCTCATTTCCGTTTTTTCCACTTCTGCGCTTTTTGTTTTATTAGCATTTTCATTTAGCGGAGAAATTGCTTCCTGGCTGCACTACCCCGAACATCCGGAATATATTGTGTGGCTGGCAATTATCTTAGGAATTGATGCTTTTACGGCAATTCCATTTGCGAGGCTGAGACTCAACAACCGCCCCGTAAAATTTGCCGTGATTAAAGTGATCGGAATAGCTTTTAATATCGGATTTAATATTTTTTTCCTGACTATCTGTCCCAAAATTTTGGAAAATAATCCCAATTCAATAATTAAGCTGATCTATTCTTCTGAAATTGGAGTTGGCTATGTGTTCATTTCCAATTTATTGGCTTCATTGATAACACTGATTTTATTAATTCCCGAAATTTTAAGGGTTTCGCTGAAATTTGAAAAAGAGCTGTTGTTGGAAATGCTGAGCTACGGATTTCCGATTTTGATTGTGGGTCTTGCCGGTATGATCAACCAAAATATTGACAAAATTCTGATTCCTTTTCTCATTCCCGAAGATCAGAATCCGATGCACCAGCTTGGTGTTTATGGCGCCAATTTCAAGCTTGCGGTTTTGATGAGTCTTTTTATTCAGGCATTCAGGTATGCGTTTGAGCCTTTTTTCTTTGCCCGCGGCGATTCAAAAGACGATCCGCAGATTTACGCAACCATCATGAAATATTTTGTCATTTTCGGATTGATTATTTTTTTGGGAATGATACTTTTCCTGGATATAATCACTTTGATTATCAGTTCGGGTTATCACGAGGGGCTGAAAGTGGTGCCGATTATTCTGATGGCAAATCTCTTTTTCGGAATTTATTTTACGCTTTCGCTCTGGTATAAACTGAAAGATATGACCCGATACGGAGCGTATATTTCCATGACGGGCGCAGCCATAACACTGTTGATCAATATTCTGCTTTTGCCGGTTATCGGCTATACAGGCTCTGCAATTGCTGTTTTTTTCGGATACCTTTCCATGGTTGTTTTTTCATATATTCTGGGTCAGAAGCACTATCCGGTACCCTATGATCTGAAACGGATCAGTCTCTATTTCGGCATAGCGATAGTTATTTACGCAACTTCCTTTGCCACATCCTGCTTCTCGGGAATTTTCAAATATTTTTCAAACGTCCTGTTGTTATTTGTATTTTTATTTATTGTTTGGAAGCTGGAAGAGAGGCAGTTACGGCGATTATTAAAAATTTGATTAAAATAACTGAATTTAATATCAAAATATATTATTTTTGTCAGAATGAAAAATACTGAAGAAGAAATAATAGCACTGGCATCAGATCATGCAGGTTTTGATAAAAAGCAGGTTATCAAAAAACATTTCGAAACAAAAGGAATCTCATATAAAGATTTAGGGTGCTATACCAGTGAGAGTTGCGACTATCCCGATTTTGGGCACCTCATTGCAGAAGCCATTGAAAATGGAGAATATAAAATCGGAATCACTTTTTGCGGAAGTGGTCAGGGAATCAGCATAACGGCAAACAAGCATCAGAAAATCAGATCAGCCGTTTGCTGGAATCCGGTGATTGCGGCGCTTGCAAAACAGCATAACGATGCAAATATCTGCTCTGTCCCTGCCCGTTTTGTGTCCGATGAAGAAGCAATCGTAATTGTTGATTCTTTTCTGAACGCTTCCTTTGAAGGAGGGCGCCATGCAAGGAGAGTCGAAAAAATACCTGTCAAAAATTCAGTCAATACAAAAAATAGTTGATATGCTTTCTAATACCTGTAAATATGCCCTCAGGGCATTGATTTATTTAGCCAATTTTTCGAAAGAAAATAAAATGATCGGAATTAAAGTAATTTCGGAAGATTTAAAACTTTCTTCTCCTTTCCTTGGCAAAATCTTGCAAAATCTTGTGAAACAGAAACTTTTAGTTTCAACAAAAGGTCCTAACGGCGGTTTTGCACTGGCAAAAGCAACGGATGAAATTTCACTGTGGGACATCGTTACCAAAGTGGATGGCGAGGAGTTTTTCACCAATTGCCTTATCCGTCTGGAGCCTTGCATCACGCATGACCCGAACAGACCGCTCTGCCCCGTTCATGCTCAGTATGACGGTTTGCGCAATGAGATTTGCAATTTTTACAAGAATACTTCTCTAAAAACCATTGAAAACGATATTGAGAAGTACGAGGGATTGATCAGGCTCTGACGGGCATTAAGAAAGAATTAAAAATATTTTTCCCACTTTTTTCCTGAAATCACGAAATGGAAAAAAAGTGTTGACACAGCAATTCCTGACACGTTGGCTAAAAAGTCGAAAAAATCACTGCTTCTTGTGATGGTAACATATTGCTGTAACCATTCCAGTAGTGTTGCAAAAAACAGTGCAGTCAGCGAAGCAAAGAGATAAGGGTTCAGTTTCAGTTTTTTGAAGGGGACGAAAAGCAGCAGGCAAAAAACAAAAAACATCCCGAAATGCACCAGCTTGTCAAAATGCGGAATTTTCAGCAGGGATGTTTTTGGGATTGAATGTGCCGGTATGAACAGCCCGTAACAGATCACACCTAACCAAATAAAAGGCTTCATAAACCGTTTGAGAATCATTCGTTTTAAAATTTTAAGTGCATAAAAGTAACATATTATGGCCGGAATCTATTTACATATCCCGTTTTGTCGCCGGTTATGTTATTATTGCGACTTTTACAAAACAACCAACACGGAGCTGACCGAAAATTTTCTTGAAGCGCTCAAATATGAAATCCGGCAGCGAAAAGATTATCTTGAAGGTGAAAAAATCAAAACAATCTATTTCGGAGGGGGAACCCCTTCAGTTCTCACAGCAAGACAGCTCTCGTCCGTCATGGAAAATATTTTTGCGGATTTTCAGGTTGAAACCGATGCAGAAATCACGTTTGAGGCAAATCCGGACGATCTGAATCCTGAATACCTTCAGGATTTAAAAGCGAACAGAATCAATCGGCTAAGCATTGGAGTTCAGTCGTTTCATGACGAACATCTAAAAAAAATGAATCGCCGGCATAATGCAAAACAGGCTGCCGAAGCAGTTGAAAATGCACTGAAAGCGCATTTTTCGGATTTGAGCATGGATTTGATTTTTGGCTTGCCCGGACTTTCGGCGCAACAATGGCGCGAAGATTTACAGTTTGCTTTCAGCTATCCGGTAAATCATCTTTCGGCATACCATTTAACCTATCACGAAGGAACGCCGTTTTACACCTGGCTGAAAAAAGGAACTTTGAAAGAGTTGCCCGAATCGGAGAGCGTTGAGCAGTTTAATATTTTATTGGATGAATCGGCAGAAGCAGGTTTTGAGCACTACGAAATTTCAAATTTTGCCCGAAACGGGCAATACTCCGGGCACAACACTTCCTACTGGAAAGGGGAAAAATATTTAGGACTTGGTCCTTCGGCACACTCTTTTGATGGCAACTCCAGACGGTGGAATGCCGCACATACGGAAGCTTACATCAAAGGGGCAAAAAAGAATACCGTTTATTTTGAGGAGGAGCAGTTAACTGAAAAAGAGAAGTTTAACGAATATATTTTGACACGAATCCGCACAAAATGGGGGATTTCCCTTCAGGAAATCAACAACCGTTTTGGTGAGGAATATGCCAAAAACGCTTTCAAAATTTTAACAAAATATATCAATTCCAAAAAAATCAGAGAGGAAAACAATTTTTTCACTTTTACCAGAGAGGGAATTTTTATTTCGGATGACATCATGTCTGATTTTATGATTATCTGATTGTTAACCAATTATTTAAATAGATATTCAATTTGATAAATATTGTTAATGCAGAGGAGGTCTTTATTAAAAATCCTATCTTAGCAGGTCTTTAAAAAGAGAATATGGTAATAAAAATAGTGAACCGCTCCAATAATCCATTACCGGAATACAGCACCGAAATGTCTGCCGGCATGGATTTGCGTGCTTTTTTGGACGAGCCGGTAGTTTTGAAACCGATGGAAAGAAAGCTGATTCCCACGGGATTATTCATTGAATTGCCCCGTGGCTATGAAGCGCAGATCAGGCCGCGCAGCGGGCTTGCCATTAAAAAAGGCATCACGGTTTTGAATACGCCGGGCACTATTGATGCCGACTACAGGGGCGAAATCCGGGTGATTCTGGTTAATCTTTCCACTGAAGAGTTTGTGATTGAAAATGGCGAACGCATTTGTCAAATGGTTATTGCAGCGCACGAAACCGTGAAGTGGAACCGGGTTGAAGAGTTAAATGAAACAGAAAGGGGAGCCGGTGGTTTCGGACACACCGGTAAAAATTGAACGCATGAAACGACTATTTTTAAAATGGATACCGGCGCTTTTGCTGCCGGCTTTGATGTTGAGTTGTTCTTCAGGAAAAAAACTGACGACACAGGAGCAGCCGGAAACTTCGGAAATTGCACCGGAAGAGGAGCTTTTTACGTTAGATGAGCAAAAACAGATGGAGTTTGATTACCTGTTTGTGGAAGCTTTGAAGGAGAGGAGCTTAGGAAATCCGCAGCGCGCTATTCAGATTTTGTCCGAATGCCTGCAAACTGACCCCAATTCAACTGCGGCGCTCTATGAATTAGCTGCCATTCAGGCTGAAAACAATGATCTCACCAGCGCTACCCTGCTGCTTGAAAAAGCCATTAAGCTCAATCCCGAAAATAAATGGTACAAGTTGTTGTTGGCGGATATTTTACAGCAAACCCGAAAATATAATCAGGCAGCTCAGATTTACAACGAACTTTTGGGCAAAGACCCTGAGAATTTGGAATATCTTTTTATGAAAGCGGCACTGTTTGCAAGCGCCGGAAAAGTGGACGAAGCCATTGACGCATACAATGCGCTTGAGGAGAAAACCGGAATTAACGAGCAGATTTCTGTCTCCAAACAGCAGCTTTATGTTCAGGATAAGCAGATTGATAAAGCTTTTGAAGAGATAAACAAGCTCATCAGTTTTGACCCCGATGAGCCAAAATATTACGGGCTGATGGCTGATTTATACCAGAATCAGGGCGATTCGGAAAATGCGCTGAAATACTACAAAAAGATTCAGGAGATTGACCCCGGGAACGGTTTTGTCCATTTTTCGCTGGCAAATTACTATTTCATCAATAACAATCCTGAAAAAGCTTTTGAAGAAACGAAGGAGGGATTTCGCAGCGACGACGTGGATTTACAGACGAAACTGCAAATGTATATGCTACTGACAGCAGACCCACAATCGAATCTGACTTCTGCTCAGGAAGATACACTGATTGATATTCTTCTTGAAGTTCATCCTGAGGAATATATGGTGCACACCGTGCGTGCCGAAAGTTTTCTAAAACGCCAAAAACCGGAAGAGGCGCGTGCAGAGCTGCTAAAAGCGCTGAGCATTCAAAAAAACGATTACATTCTTTGGGAGCGGCTCCTGTTTGTGGACAATGATTTGCAGGACTGGCAGGCGCTGAATAAGCACAGTCTGGATGCCCTTGAGCTTTTTCCCAACCAGCCGCAGGCTTATTTTTTGAATGCCATTGCAAACATTCAGCTTAAAAATTACGAAGAAACCATCTCCATCGCTGATGAAGGAGTGATGTATGTCGCGGATAATAAAAAGTTAGAAGGGCAGTTTCTGATGCTCAAAGGCGAGGCTTTGTACAAAACCGGAAAACTGGAAGAGGCATTTGCACTTTTTGATAAATCCGTTGAACTGGATCCCGACAACCACATAACGCTCAATAACTATGCTTATTATCTGTCACTTACAGGAAAAAACCTGACCAAGGCTGAGCTTATGAGCGGGCAGGTGATTGAACGTTTTCCCGAAAATGCAACTTATCTGGACACTTACGCCTGGGTGCTTTTCAAAAAGGGCGAATATAAGCTGGCAAAGTTTTATATGGAATCAGCCCTGAAAAACAGTGAGAGTGAAAGCTCAACGCTGTTAGAACACTACGGCGACATTCTTTTTAAATTAGGAAGCGCCGACGAGGCTGTGCAATACTGGAAAAAAGCGTTGGATGTGGGTGATGATATTTCAGAGGTTTTGAAGCAAAAGATCAATCAGAGAAAATATATCGAAGAGTAAATGAAGTATTTTTTGAAATCCAGTTTAAGTCGTTTTTTCATTGCTACAGCCCTGATTCTGACCGTTTTTTCATCGTGTCGGACTACGCGTGAACTGCCGGCGGAACGTCTTCGCCCGATGGATGCCGGAAGACTTATCAGACACGCCGAAGAAAATGCGTTTGACTTTAATGATTTAACCATCCGCCGGATTAATGTGCTCTTTTCAGGAAGCGATACCGAAACTAATTTCAGAGCCGCTTTGCAGGCGATAAAGGATGAAAAAATATTGGCAACAGTCAGTAAAATGAGTATTCCGGTTGGTCGTGTTTTGCTCACTCCCCAAAATGTGATTTTTGTAAATTATTTTGAACGCACCTATTTTCAGGACGACTATTCCTATTTGAGCCGCATGATGAAATTCAACCTTGACTTTGACATTATTCAGTCAGTGCTCACCAACCCTTCGGGGGGCGGTATTCTTTCGCGAAACGAAAGGCATGAATACCGCACTTCTGTTGAAAACGGAAAATATGTGCTTCAGTCCGGCGACACACAGAATCCGGGTGCAACCGGGCAAAATATCAATTTTGGAAGAAGAACACGGAAAAATCCCGAAAACGATGTTCAGAAGAAATTTTACTTTAATCCGAAAGATTTTAATCTTGAAAAAATGATCCTTTACGAACCTTCAAACAACTGGATTTTGGAGGTGAATTATGGCAGCTATACACCGGTTGACGGGAAAAACTATCCCGGCTCAATTGATATTAAAATGATTTCCGAAGGAGAAAGTACCGGGCTAAAAATCAGATTGAGCGATATTACCACGCAGAAAATCAATTCGATAGATTTGGCTATTCCTGAAAAATATGAGCAAATCCGTGTAAATTAGTAGCTTATTGACGAAAATCCCGAAAGAATCATCAGGATATGAAGAAACCGGTTTTGGTAATAGTGTTTTTCGTTTTTTTAGGTGGGGCACAGGCGCAGTCCCTTTCCGACCTGCAGCAGCGCAGGCAAAGCGCCGCCCGGGAGATTGAAACGACAAACCGGTTGCTGAGCCAGGTGCAGCAGCAGGAGAAAGCTTCGCTGAACAGCCTGCAGCTCATCAACAACAACATAAACCAGCGAAACAAAGTAATTTCAGGACTAAATTTAGAAATTCGTATCTATCAGGAATTTATTCAAAACAACAATCTTTCGGTGCAGATGCTTTCGGATGATCTGGAAAAGATGAAGGCAGAATATGCCAAACTCATCCGGATGACCTATTTGGGCAGAACTCCCTCCGGGCAGCTTTTCTTTCTGCTTTCAGCCGAAAGTTTCAATCAGGCATACAGGCGTTTGCTCTATATGAGGCGATACACTGCCCACCGGAATAATCAAGCTGAACTGATGAAAACATTGCAGCAGCTGCTTAATGAAAAAGTGGAAGACCTTGAGAAAATGAAAGTTACCCGCCAGGAGTTGTTGGAAGAAGCTCGCGTGGAAACTCAAAAACTTTCCCGGGAAAAAGAGGCTCAAAACCGGGAAGTACAGGATTTGAAGCGCCGCCGGCAGGATTTAAACAGCAAATTGCAGCAGCAGCGCAAAATTGAACAGCAGCTCGAAAGCGAGATTCAGCGCATCATTGAGGAAGAAGCACGGAAAAACAGAGCAGCCGGCGAGGCGGCGTATGCGCTCACACCGGAGCAAAAATTAGTGGGCGACAACTTTGCACAAAACAAGCTGAAACTTCCCTGGCCCGTTGAACGCGGAGTCATTACTGAGCATTTTGGAATTCACCGCCATCCGGTTTTGGAAAATGTGCAGGTGCGCAATAACGGAATCAACATTGCCACCGAAACAAACGCCGGAGTGCGGGCAGTTTTCAATGGTGAAGTTTCCCGGGTTTTTGGTATTTCCGGTGGAAACTCAGCAGTAATCATCCGCCACGGGAATTTTCTGACCGTCTATTCAAATCTGAAAGAAGTAACCGTGAAAAAGGGAGACAAAGTTTCTGTAAGGCAAAAAATCGGTACGGTTTATACCGATGCCGATGACGGTAATAAATCCATCCTGAAATTTCAAATCTGGCGCGAAAATCAAAAGCTGAACCCCGAGGAGTGGATAAGTCGTTGATTACTTTGAGATTACATAATAAGCCGCAGTGGTGAAAAAATTTCGCAACCAGGGGATTGCAGCAATAATTCTGCATTGCCTGCGCGGTTTCAAACCAAATTTCGTTTCATAATTCGGATTGATGAAATAGAGTGTTCGTTTGTCAATGCGGTAGTTGTGTTTCTTCAAAATTCGCTCAACCCGCTCAATGGAAATGCCGGTTTCACGAATTTCCAGAAGTTCGGAAACTCTTTTTTCATTTTTCTCAAACCGTGTCAGCAGAAACTTATATACACTTAGCGGCAGAAGATGAAAAAACGGCAATCGGGAAAGAATTTTATTTCTGCACATCTGCTGATGTCCGCCAAAAGGATTCTGCCACGGAGGAAAAGCGAGGAAAAATTTTCCGTCAGGTTTCAGAAATTGTTTTGCATAATCCATAAATTTCTCCTGATTGGGAATATGCTCAATCACGTCGCGCATGATGATCAGATCAAAAGTTTTTCCCTTTAAATCGGTTTGATAAATATCTTCACATATCAGTTCAAGGTTCTCTTTTTCAGGATGATCTGCGAAAAATGCTTCTGCAAGTTCAATCCTGCCGCAGGAGATGTCAACGCCAGTTGCCCGGCAGCCCGATTCGAGAAAAGGTTTCAGATTGCCCGCTTCACCGCAGCCGATTTCAAGCACGCTGGTATCTGCACCGGGCGTTATCCATTCTCCCAAATAGGGGATTACATGCTTTTCTGTTGTAATTGCCTGTTCTTCAAAATATTTTCGTTTGTCTGTGTGGCGTTCCTGCATTTTTTTAAACTTTTAACCAAGTGGCAGATTCTGCCGAAATTGCCGTTTATTAATTGATGATAAAGATACAACTTCACGCTTCAGCCGAAAAACTATTTATATAGATAATTGTATGTTATCTTTGCAGCGCAAAAATAAATTAACAATTAAAGGAATATTTGATATGAAACATATTGTGGATTTATCCTGGACTGATAAAGTAGCTTTTGAAACCGACATGGACGGACATAAAGTGATAATTGACGCATCAGAGGAGTCGGGCGGCAGCGATTTGGGTCCGCGTCCAAAGAAACTTATGCTCACTGCACTTGCCGGCTGCACCGGAATTGACGTGATAATGATTCTGAAAAAAATGAAAGTGGAGCCTGAAGCTTTCAACGTAATTGTGGAGGCAGATTCCACCGAAGAGCATCCAAAACACTACTATAAATTGAAAGTAATCTATCAGTTTAAGGGCAAAGACCTGCCAAAAGATAAATTGCAAAGGGCGGTGCAGCTTTCCGAAGAAAAATATTGCGGCGTGACGGCGTCTTACCGTAAAGCCATGGAAATTGAGAGCGAAATCCGGATTATTGAATAATTCACAGCGCGAAACCTAAGCTTCTATTTTCTTTGTGCAGACCACAAAACCCGGAGCTTCCTGCCAAAATACTGTCCTAAAAAAAAGCTTCCCAACAAAAAAGGGGCAAGTTGCCAGGTGAGGTTCAGTCCGAAATATTTACGGATTATGATAATCAGCGGAACGGGTGCATGGATTGCTACAAACCACCAAAACGACAGTTTCCTAAATCCGCCGCGCCAATAGCCGAAAGGTAGATTTATGATGAAAGTGACGAGGCAGGTGAACAGCACCCGCCATCCGATAGCGGACATGCCACTGAATATTAATGTATTAACTATAAACATAACTTTGCCAAAATTACACATTTTTTCAACAGGAATGATTTGTGAAAATTAGTGGGGAACAAAAAGATGAAGGACACAAGATAATGAAATAAGATAAAAAATCTGAAAATTTTGTGATACTTAGTGTCTTTGTGGTGAAAAATAAATATAAGAAACTGAATACTGATGACACAGATAAACAAGTTTAACACTTATGTTTGCGAATTAAAGGATTCTGTGAACATTTGTCAACGCGCTCACTCAAAATTCATAATATGAAAAGGAAAGCTACAATACTCGGTTCCACCGGTTTAATCGGGCAGCAACTGTCAGAGATACTCAAAAAAGACCCGGAAATTGATCAAATCAATCTTGTTGTCAGGCGTCAGCTGACTGAATCCGATCCTAAAGTGAATGTCAGCGCGGATATTTCTACTCCGGAGGGTGCAAGAATGGCAGGCGAACAAAATTTTCACGACAACAAATGCACAGCTTTTATCAAAACTGCCTGCCGGATAATTGAAGAGGATTTCCTGAATGAATAAACTCAGAATAATAAAAGGCTGAATTTCAGAATCTTCCAAAAGACTCCGAAATTCAACCATTAAAATTTAAAAACTTATAATTCTCTGTAAAACAGCTCTTTTGCTTCGATTCTCATCCCGGGATTATGACCCTGAATAGCAAAGTGTCCGGTTTTATATTCGTCATCTTCATAAGTCATCACCAGCGTATCGTTTATCCAGAATTTGATATTGTTTCCTTCTGCCATAATTCTGTAGGAAAACCACTCTCCGTCGAGGGTAAGCAGTTTAATTGCTTTCCCGGTGGGCTTACCCGGCTTCCACAGCCAGCCGGTGTGTGCTTCCTGATTATGGCAGATTTGGGCTTCATATCCTCTCGGGAAACCATCCGGATTATCAGCAGGCGGAACTGCGCGGAAATAGAGACCGCTGTTGGATTTTTCCCCGGAAATGCGAAACATACCCTTGAATTCAAAATCGGTTGCGGTAACGTCCGTATAAATATGCCCCATCCCGTCGTCACCGGTTAAAACTCCGCCTTTAACATACCATTTGGCATCTCCACGCACAAACCAACCATTCAGGTTTCTTCCGTTAAAAAGGGAAATCCATTTCGATTGAGCGAATGCCTCATTCACACTTCCGATAAAAAGTAAGGCTGCCGCTAACAAAACAACTTTTCTCATTTTAGTAATATTTTGTAATTTTCTAAAAATTATGCGGGCATATCCGGCAGTATCCAACCTTCGCGATAGGTATGCTTAATCAGTTCTTTAGCAAATACCTGCGCATTAATCGGGTCGCTCCAGACTTTATTAAATCTCGGATGCCCTTCAATAATTTCCATTCCGTCATCAATGCAGAACTTAAATTCTTCATTGTCACGGATGTTGGTGAATTCCATATTGGGTCCGTCCCAGTGCAGCTCCTTGTGCAAATCCTGCAACCGGACTGCAAGCACACCCATAACCACCATTTCGTTAAACGGTCCGGCTTCGGAGAAGGGAGAAGCTGTTTCTATTCTGTTTTCAGGACTTTCCTTGCAAGCGCGAATCCAGTCCTGCTCATGGCTGAGCTCAATGCGGGGAATCAGCTTGGGAGCGTTGGGCACTCTGCCTGACATCAGCCAGGGATTCCGCCCATAACAACCACAGATGAGCTTATCTTTCGTTCCGTGAAAAATCACTCCGCCGCCATCATAATTCATATCGCGTCCTTCGGGCCATTCCGAAGGTTTCATGGGACGAATTCCTCCGTCCATCCAGGTTACCTGAACTTCAGGAAAATTGATTTTAATTCCCTTTTCTTTCGGTCGGGCAGGGAAAATGAGCTGAACAACTTCACTATCGGGCGGAGAATCTGTCATCAGCAACGTGGAAACACCCTGAACCTTTGTGGGATACCCTAATTTCAATCCCATGAAAACAGGATGTAGAATATGACATGCCATATCGCCCAGCGCACCGGTTCCAAAATCCCACCATCCCCTAAATGTCCATGGTGTGTACATGCGATGATAGGGGCGGAACTTTGCAGGTCCGATAAACAGATCCCAGTTCATGGTATCCGGCGGCCACATACCCATTTTGGGTGCAGCCAATCCCTGGGGCCATAAAGGTCTGTCAGTAAATGCTTCAACCTTGGTAACCTCTCCGATTTCATTGTTCCACAACCACTCCTGAATCAGCCGCACACCCTCTTCGGAAGAGCCCTGATTGCCCATTGAGGTGGCAACTTTATATTTCTCTGCAAGTTTGGTCAGAAGTCGCGACTCATAAACAGAGTGAGTGAGTGGTTTCTGAACATAAACATGTTTGTTCAGCGTCATGGCATGGGCTGCAACAATGGCATGAGTATGGTCTGCTGTTGCCACTAAAACGGCATCGATGGATTTTCCCATTTCATCGTACATTCTCCGCCAGTCCCAATATTTTTTTGCCTTTGGGAAATGGTCGAAACAGCGCTGACTGTGAGCCCAGTCCACATCGCAAAGCGCAACAATATTTTCGGTTTCCATTCTTCTGAGATTGCCAAATCCCATACCTCCGATCCCAACTCCGGCAATATTTAATTTATCGCTGGGGGGTTTATGCCCTAA
>CAYNOQ010000031.1:0-28330 GCA_964398855.1 uncultured Mariniphaga sp.
TGACGCACCACTCATTTTTCAATCTAAAGGGCGCCGGAAACGGAACCATCAATGACCATATTCTGCAAATTAATGCCGGTTTTTATACGCCTGTTGATGAGGGATTAATTCCTACGGGAGAAATTGCTCCGGTGGAGAATACACCCATGGATTTTCAAACTCCCACAGCAATCGGCGCGCGGGTCAATGAGGATTTTGAACAACTGAAATTTGGCAAAGGATATGACCACAACTGGGTTTTAAAAGTCGCCGAAAGCGGATTGAACTTCGCGGCAAAAGTTGTGGAACCGGCTTCCGGGCGCATTATGGAGGTCTATACCAACGAGCCGGGATTGCAATTCTATGGCGGAAATTTTTTGGATGGCAGCGACACCGGAAAACAGGGGAAACCGTATGAGTTCCGCTCTTCATTCTGTCTTGAAACGCAGCATTTCCCCGATAGTCCGAATCATCCGGAGTTCCCGTCAACAATTCTGAGTCCGGGAGAGGAGTATTATTCGGTTTGTGTCTATAAATTCAGCACAGAAAAACAGTAGCTTAAATCTATTTCCGGGAATAAGAAAGGCACGAGGATTTCACACACCTGCCTCCGTGCTTGGTGTTTTTGTGGCAAGAAATTAAAAGAAAACTCACCACGGAGAGCGCGGAGAACCACAGAGGAAAACTTATGTGCCCTAATGTGTCTATTGTGTTTCAAAATATTTCTATCCTGAACAGGCATATCTTCGTGCATTCGTGGCAAGAAATTTAAAGAAAACTCACCACGGAGAGCGCAGAGAGCCACAGAGGAAAACTTATGTGCCCTAATATCTTACCGTGGTTCAAAATATTTTTTCTTTTTTGTGTAACCTATTTTCTGCTTCTCTTGTCATATTACCGTAACAATTAATAATTTTATTTAAAAAGGACATTATGGAAAATTTGATTGGCTTAGTAACAATTTTAAGCATTTTTGCCCTGCCTGTTTTAGCAGCTGTTTTTTTAATCTATAAAAGGATAAAAACAAGGAATGAAGAAAGGATGGAGTTCATTAAGCAGGGAATTATTCCGCAGGATATCGTAAAAAGAAAAAGCACGCCAAACCGTTACATATCATTAAGAAACGGAATTGTGCTGGTTTCACTTGGGATTGGGCTGGTTACCGGCTTTCTGTGCACAGAATATCTCGTTATAGGCATGAACAACACATTCTGGATGATGGCAGCCTGCATTGTTTTCTTTATGGGCGCAGGCTATCTTGCCTATTTCTTCATCACTCAGAAAATGCAACCTGAAAACGAAAGTGGAAATGAATCGGAACTGATTCAGGAATAATCATCAGTTACAATGAATGAAAAACAACGGGTGCAGCAGGTGCTTTCCGGCAATACTTCAGCGTTCGGCTACTTTGTCGATTCCTGTCAGGATATGGCAGTTAACATTGCCTTCCGAATATGCGGCAACATGCAGGATGCGGAAGACATTGCGCAGGAAAGTTTTCTGAAAGCATACCGCAATCTGCACTCCTTCCGGGCAGACAGCAAATTTTCAACCTGGTTTTACCGGATTGTTTACAACACTGCAATTTCGCACACAAAATCGAAAGTGTGGTTAGCCGATACCGATTTATCAGATGCCGGGGCGGTTGAAACCTCAGATTTTGACACCGAAAAGCTGATTGATGACGCTGAAACCGCCGGGCTTGTAAATGTAGCGCTCGACAAAATGCCCAAAGGAGATGCGCTTTTGCTGACGCTGTTTTATCTGGAAGATAACTCCATCAAAGAGATGGCTGAAATTACCGGACTGAACGAAACCAATGTGCGGGTTAAACTGTTCAGGGCAAGGAAATCATTTAAGGAAATTTTTGTGCGGGAAGCGCAAATTCCTGCTGTTAACAATTAGAAAACATACAATGAAAGAGAAAAATATTACAACGAATGATGATATAAGTATCCGCCGGTTGATGAAATCATCAAAAGTAACGGCTTCTGAAAACCTGAAATACCGGATCATGCACCAGGTGGAAACGGAAAGTGTACTGACGCGCAAAAAGATTCCGGCACTGAAACCGGCTCATAATGTTTTGAATGATTTCCTTTCCATTTATGGAATTATGTATGCCGTGCTCGCAGTTCTGACTGCCTTTACGTGGTTCACCAACGGACTGGAAGCTGTTTTGGCTCCGCAATTCATGTGGCTGGTACTATCCATAGCTTTCATATTCAGTATTTTCATTCTGATTATCAGCATTGATGCCAACGTCAGTGCTAAAAGGAACAAATCAGCATCAACCCACTGACAAGCAAGAGAATACGACAGAAGATTTCGCCAAAAAACCAAAACCAGCTACTTTTCAGCTTTTGCCGTTTTCGCTTAAATTGACATCAACTCCCGGAATGGCTTCCAGCGCTTCAAAATCAATTTCGGGGGGTATTCCTGCTGCCGGACGGGTGAATTCAGTATCCGGGTCTGTGTTTTTATCAAAGAATCCACAATTCTGCAGGAAAAAACGACTCCCTGCCAAACCACCCCTGTAATCGGTACGCATACCGGCTCTTGCCGTTGCATCGTAGGTAAAGCGGGCTGCAGTAACTTCCCGCCATTTTCCGTCAGTTCCGTAAGCCCACTGATTACCAAAGTGCCCCTGCCTTGTCTGCCAGCCTGTCCGCGGGTTGAAGTTTTCCAGAAAAGAGTGAGCACGGGTGAAGTAAGTATCGGTTTTTGGACGCAGAAAACTTGCCATCAACATCCATTTTTCATTTTCCGAATCATAGAAATAGGAAGTGTAAATTGAATTGCCTTTCCCGTCGGGATGGATGCGGGTCAAAAAAGAGTAGGTAACCCCTGCTTTCCATGGGAAAATCATATAGCTCTGACCACCGGAGCCTTCGCCGCCAAACTCAAGCCCCTTCACATTTTCGCCTCTTCGCAGATAGACAACCCGCTGATCACCGGGAACCTCTCCCGGTTTATCGGTTTTAAACGGACTCCAGACGGAAAAAAGAATCCGCCGTTCGGTAACGGAATTCACCTGAATGCCAAAATAACCCTGCCCAAAACCGTTCGCCATAAAATAGGAGCCGACAACATCATTTCCTTTTGGGATGGTAATTTCGCTGTAAAAATATTCGGTGGCAACTTCCGGCAAAGTGTAGTTCAGATGAACAGACGGACCGCGCTGTCCGAAATGGGTGCTGAAATCATGTACATAATTCATCTCTTTGTCATTTACCGCATTCCCGCTCACGATCAGTTCATATAAATCTATCCTGCCCAAACTATTTGAAAATGAACGTTCAACATCAATGCGCTGATAACCTTCCTTATTGATTTTGAAGGTTCCGCAAAACACTTCGTTCATTTCAGCATCCACATTTACGGAGTGATATAAAGCATCTTTACCCACCTTTAACGAAACCGGGTTTTCTGATTTTGCTCTCAGATAAACATGCATCTTTCCGGTGGCATTCACTCTGAAAAAAACAGAGACCTTCCTGCCGGGAATCATCGGAATTGAATATTCGTCCTCCCGTGTGCGGCGTTGCCGTCTTTGCCAGACCGACTGTATCGTATCGGTGATATAGGCGTTTCCTTCTAATCCGATCTCAATTTTTGGCGAAGTATCCTTTTCCGCTTTTTTCTCCTGAGATTGCAGACTGTTGCATCCATAGTGCAATAAGAGCACAAGCACAACCGGTAAGAGTAAAATTGCTTTTCTCATTTTGAATATTTTTTAGTTTCTCCGCGAAATTACGAATTGAATCCGGTTATTTGATAGAATTGGAAAACTTCCTGTGATTTTCAAACCTGTTTGAAATGATCCTATCCAGAGCAAAATCTATAACCTTGCACCAACAGAAAGCGAGAAAAAAGCGGAAGAATTAAAATTTACCGTAATTATTTTCCGCAACTCACTATCTTTACAGCAGTTAATTCCATTAAAGATTTTTGGCATGAAAAACTGGACAATTTATCTCTCCTTTATTTTTCTTCTGGCAGCCGTTTCCTGTGGAAACGCAGCGTCTCAGGATAACGAAAAGGCGGATGTTCTCATCAAAACCGATTTCGGCGAAATTAAAATCAGGCTTTACGACAAAACCACGGCACACAAAAAGAATTTTGAAAAGCTGGTTGCGGATGGCATTTATGATGAAACTCCTTTTCACCGGGTAATCAACCATTTTATGATTCAGGGCGGTGATCCGGCGCTGAAACCTGCCGGAAAAGAAGTTAAAGGGTTAGAAGAGCTGCAAAACAGTACTTTGCCGGCAGAATTCATTCCCGAATATTTTCACAAAAAAGGTGCTCTTGCCGCTGCCCGTCGTGGCGACCTTGCCAATCCCGAAAAGCGTTCCAGCGGTTCGCAATTCTATATTGTTCAGGGTACAGTTTTCACTCAGGGACAGCTGGATACCATGGAAATTTCGAGAAACCAGCATACTAAAAATGAGTTGGTGAAAAAATTCATATCCCAGGAAAACGATATGATTCAGGCTCTCCGGCAAAAGAATGACAATGACGGCTATATTATGAAAATTGCGGAAATCAGAGAACGTGCCGACAGTACGATTGCTGCGCAGAATCTCACCTTTAAATTCTCTGACGAGCAGCGGGAAATTTATACAACCATTGGCGGAGCGCCGCATCTCGATGGGGAATACTCCGTGTTTGGAGAGGTGATTTCCGGGATGGAGGTTGTGGACAAAATAGCTGCCGTTGAAACCAACGCAAATGACCGCCCGCTGAAGGATGTGAAGATGGTGATGAAATTAATCAAAAAGTAATTTCAAAGTAAAAGATTTTACTACGAAAAACTGAAGTCCGAAATCTCCATTCCGCTTTGCAGCCAAAAGGCTTTCAGTCCGGCTTGCCGGGCGCCTTCCACATTTTCCTTCAAATCATCAATGAACAGAGTCTCCCGGGCATTGATTCCGGCAAGTTCAATCACTTTTTGAAAAGCGGTTACATCCGGTTTTCTTGCCTGAATATCATGGGAGTAAAAATCTTTTATGAAAAGTGAAGAAAAATCAAACCCGTACTGCTTTTGAAATTCGCTTTTAAATCCCTGGGTATGAATCAGGTTGGTATTACTAAACAGATAAACAGCATGGGTTTCTGCAAGCTCTTTCAGCATTTGAACCCGCCTTTCCGGAATATCGAGAACCATGGCATACCAGGCATCGTCAATCTGCCGGTCGGTGGCGGCAGGATTGTTTAAAATCTCCCGCACCCGTTTTCTGAATTGCTCCGGGGTAATTTGCCCGATTTCAAAATTTAAAAAAAGCGGGTCGGAAAAGACCATTTCGATATTCAGTGGACTGCCGGCATGATTAAGCTTTTCAAAAGCGCTGACCGATGCTTCAAAATCCAGATTCAGTAACACCCTGCCAAGGTCAAACACAATATTTCTCACTGCCGGAAAATCATTTTTCATTTTACAAAAAGTTTTTATTCAAGCAATTTCATTTTTTGATTTTTCGTTGGAAAATCAAAAAAGTCAAAAGCGATAGTCATTATGGCTGCCTAAGATATATTTTATCCCGGAAAACGGAAGGGAATAGCATAAAAACTTTGAAAAGAGACAATTTGCGATTAAAATCCTTTGAAACAGTGCTGCTTTGGCATATTCTTTGCATTTCAGGTGGTTTTGAAAATGATTGTTCACTTCATTACTATAAATTCAGCCATCAAGCTTCGTTGGCGTTTTAATTCCCGGCGGTATCTGATTAAAGATGCCGCCTTTTTTTAACAGAATCATTATCTTTGCGCATTCATAAAAATTCCAAAACAATATGTTGGATAAGATTAAGGCTTTAAATGAGGAGTTTGAAAAAATAAAAGCTGCTTCTGCGGAGGAAGTTGAAGAGATACGTATTAAGTATATCAGTAAAAAGGGAATTTTAAGTCAGCTTTTTAACGATTTTAAAAGCTTGTCGCCCGATCAGAAAAAAGAGATTGGGAAAGCGCTGAACGACCTTAAAAACTTTGCTGTTGAACGGATTAATGAATTGCGCACCCGTCTGGAGACAGTATCACAGGAAAGTTCGGGAAGTGATCTTACCCGCCCCGGCGAACCCATAAAATTAGGAGCGCGCCATCCGCTCTCTCTGGTAAAAAATGAGATTGTCAATATTTTCGGCAGACTTGGGTTTGTAGTTGCCGAAGGTCCTGAAATTGAAGATGACTGGCATGTTTTTTCAGCGCTGAACTTCCCTGATGAGCATCCGGCGCGCGATATGCAAGACACCTTTTTCATTGAAAAACAGCCCGATGTGCTGCTTCGCACGCACACATCAAGCGTTCAGATTCGCGTTATGGAGCAAACACAACCCCCCATCCGCGCTATTTTCCCCGGCAGGGTTTTCCGCAATGAGGCAATCTCCACGCGCTCCCACTGCATTTTCCATCAGGTGGAAGGTTTGTATGTGGACAAGGATGTTTCGTTTGCCGACCTGAAACAGGCGCTGCTCTACTTTGCAAAAGAGCTTTTTGGGGAAGGAACAGACATTCGCCTGAGACCCAGCTACTTCCCATTCACCGAGCCCAGCGCCGAAATGGATGTGAGCTGCACCATTTGCAGCGGAAAAGGATGCAATGTGTGCAAACATACCGGCTGGCTCGAAATTCTTGGCTGCGGAATGGTTGACCCCAACGTGCTGGAAGCCTGCAATATCAGCAGTACGAAATTCTCGGGTTATGCATTTGGCATGGGAATCGAGCGCATTGCAATGCTGCTGTACGGAATTAAGGATATTCGCCATTTTTTCGAAAACGATATTCGTTTCCTCAAACAGTTTGAATCAGCTGTCTGAGCCATCAGGCAGGGAAATCGCTTACCATTATCCCACATTCCGGCTCAATTTCACACTAAACCGTAAAAAAACTGAAACTCTCCCGGAAAATCCCTCTTAACATTCGGTTTTCAGGTAAAAGCTCTGCTCATCAGGCTGCTGAACACAAAAGGGTATTTTCTGTTTTACCAAAGGAATTCTTTAAAATATTTTCACCTAAACCGCAAACGGGTCTGCTGTTTCGCAGAGTCAATCCGGCAAAATTATATTTTGAATGAATTTAAACTATTTTAAAGGGCTAAAGTCCAAATCAGTAATTTGAAACACTTGAAAAGTTAGCTGTGCACATAAAGATTGAGAATCTGAATAAAATTTATCCCAACGGGAATTACGCATTAAAGAATTTAAATCTCGATATCCCCAATGGCATGTTTGGTTTGCTGGGTCCCAACGGCGCCGGAAAATCAACGCTGATGCGAATTTTGGTAACCCTGATGAAGCCAACAAACGGGCGCGTCCTGGTCAACGATCTGGATTTGTCGAAGAACCGCCGCGAAATCCGGGCAATGCTTGGTTACCTGCCGCAGGATTTTAGTTTCTTTTCAAAACTGAAAACCTACGAATTTTTAGACTATACTGCACGGTTAGCCGGAATGAAAAATGGCGCTGCCCGCAAATCTGCCGTTGAGCAAATGCTTGAGGAAGTAGGGCTTTACGAAGCACGCGACCGGAATGCCAATAAGCTTTCCGGAGGTATGAAGCGAAGATTGGGGATTGCACAGGCACTGATTAACAACCCGAAAATCATTATTGTGGATGAGCCCACCACCGGGCTTGACCCCGAAGAGCGCATACGGTTCAGAAATCTGCTCTCCAACATCAGCGTGCGGGATGTGATTATCATTCTGTCAACCCATATTGTTGGTGATATTTCCAGCACATGCAGCAGCATGGCGCTGCTTAACCGGGGCGAACTTGCTTTTGCCGGATCGCCGGAAGAGCTTGTGAAACAAGCCGAAGGGAACGTCTGGCTCATTCAGGCAACCGACAGCGAATATATGGAAATCAATGAAAAATATCCCGTAATCTCCACCATACCCACCGAAGGGGGCTGGGAAGTGCAGGTGGTTTCACCAAAAATAAACGGATTTTCGGGGAAACAAATTGAGCCCAACTTAGAGCACGCCTACGTTCACTTTATGGAAAACAAGCTGAATCAATGGTCACATTCTTAATTTTTAACACCCGCTGCAATGATTTCGTTTCATAATATATTTTCCATAGCAAAATATGAGCGCACCACGCTGCTCAGAAGCTGGTTTTTCAGAATTTTCGGCATCCTGTCATTGGGAGTGCTCTTCTTCATTAATTTCATCATGGTTATTCAGGGCGGAGGCGACACAGGCTGGGCAATCCGAAGCATTCCGGCAGCTATCCCCTATCTCAACCTGCTGATTCTGAACATTGCCCAGGCAATCATTGCGGTATTTTTAGCTTCAGATTTTCTGAAAAGAGATAAAAAGTTAGACACCACCGAGGTTATCTATATGCGCTCCATGACTAACGGCGAATATGTTATCGGCAAAACTTGGGGAAACTTACAGGTATTTCTGGCACTGAATATTGTGGTGGTCATTCTGGCGCTGGTGTTCAACATGCTTTCGCAGGGGACGGAAATCAACTGGATGTCCTATCTCATATATCCGGTTCTGATCAGCGTACCTACGCTCATTTTCATTATGGGACTTTCGTTTTTGCTTATGAGCGTTATCCGAAATCAGGCAATCACTTTTGTGATTATTCTGGGATATATCGGGATTACGCTTTTCCTGCTTCAGGCGAAATATTACTACATTTTCGATTATATGGCATACAATATTCCCATGCTGATTTCCGACATTACCGGCATGGGGAATATGGAGCGGGTGCTCATTCACCGCGGAATATATCTTTCGTTGGGAATCAGTTTCATTTTTATGACCATTTTTCTGCTGAAACGCCTTCCCCAATCGGAGTTTATGACCATTTTTTCACTGATTTTTGCCATCATGTTTTTTATTTGCGGTGGCTACCTTGCCTACTCTCACGTTTCGCAATTTAAACAGAACGAAAATCTCAGGGCAGAAATCATTGCGCTGAACAACCACTGGGTGAAAGAGAAACTGCCGGCAACCGTCAGCCAATCCATTGAACTGGAGCACAAAGGAAATTATATTATATCAAAATCTACGCTCACTCTGAAAAACGAACAGGAAAGAACCATTGAAAATCTGATTTTCACGCTGAATGACGGATTAGATGTGAACAACATCAAAATTGACGGAAAAGAGATGGCTTTTTCAAGAGACCGGCATCTGATAATTTTGAAAGGAGTTGAGCTGCTGCCGGAACAGGAAACAGAGGTTGAAATTTCCTATTCCGGAAAAATTAATGAATCGTTTTGCTATCTTGACATTTCGGAAGAAGAAAGACAGGAAAAATATGGCAAATTTGTGTTGAATGTGGATAAGCGCTACGCTTTTTTAACGCCGAAATATGTTCTGCTGACACCGGAAGTTAACTGGTATCCGCGAACAGGAGTTACATACAGCACTGAAGATGTGAGCTGGAGCCATCCCGAGTTTTCCAACTTTGAGCTTCAAGTAAAAACAGAGCCCGGTCTTCAGGCAATTTCTCAGGGAGAAATAACAGAAACATCTCCCGGGCAGTTTACTTTCAGCAGCAGCGTGCCGTTCACTCAAATTTCGCTGGCAATCGGCAATTATGAGAAAAAATCAATTCAGACCGACAGCATTGAATTTGGTATCTGGCACTTCACAGGACACGATTATTTCTCCGCTCACTTTCCCGAAACCGCCGACACCATTGCCCCAATTATCAGTGAGCGATTGGGTGACTTTGAGCGAAGCTACAAGCTGGATTATGCGTTTGAGCGACTGTTTGTTGTGGAAGTGCCGGCACAGTTCAAGTCTTTCAAAAGAATCTGGTCTGGAAGGCAGGAGTATATTCAACCCGAACAGATATTCATTCCCGAAAAAGGATATCTGCTTAATGAGGCAGACCTTGAAGGTGCAAAAAAAAGAATTACACAATGGGGGCGCAGAGGCGACAGCAACATGACTCCAAAAGATATGGAAATACGTTTGCTTTCCGATGTTTTAGGAATTTTCACCCGGGAGAATGTACCCAACTTCAGGCGCAGTCCGGGGAGTTTCTCGATGCAGGAAAGCTCAAATCCCTATTTCATTTTTCCCATGCTATACAATTTTCAGAATAACATCCACTCCGACCAGTGGCCCATCATCAACCGGATTTTTGAAGCCTATCTGAAAAGCCAGTCAACCGACATGCGCGCCGGATTCATGCGCAACATGCAGGGAATGAGCACTGATGAACTGGCAAACATAGCGCTTCAGGACAGCACTTTTGAGCAGATTTTAGCCGATCCCCATCAAAAAAGGATAATTGACAACGTCATCAAACTGAAAGGCGAAGTGCTCTTTTCAATGGTTCAGTGGCAGGCAGGACAGGAAGAATTTGAGGATTTTCTCAGGCTGATGCTGCGGGAGTGGCGGTTCAGGAATATTCCGTTTGAAGAGTTTGACAACCGGATCTCGGAGGAATTTGAGGTAGAACTGATTCCGATGATGGACGGGTGGTTTAAGGCTACCAGTCTCCCCGGATACCTGTTCTCTCCCATTGAAGCGGTGAAGGTGAGAAGCGGACAGCGAATGCAGACCAAAGTCTCCATGAAGGCAACCAACTTCACTGATGTTGAGGGTATTGTAAAAATCACCTTCCGCCTTGGCGGAGGTGGTGGTTTTGGCGGTGGAAGAGGATTTGGAAGGGGTCCCGGTGGCGATAATTCCGTAAACAAACTGATCTATCTGGAGCCCGGACAAACCAAGGAAGTCAGCTTTTTGCTCAGTGCCGATCCGCGAATGGTTATGATAAATACCATGACATCCAAAAATATTCCGCAGGTGATCAGCGAAGGTTTCAGAAATATTGAAGAAGACATCAGGGCTGTACCTTTCGAGGGTGAAGTTGTATCGACAACTCCCGTTCAAAGACAGCTGCCGGGTGAAATCATTGTGGACAATGAAGATCCGCAGTTTGAAATAAACGTAACGCACAAAGCAAGCCTTCTTGAAAGGTGGCTGAACGACAGCGATGAAAACGCAAAGAAATACTCTCCCATGAACTTCTGGAGACCACCGATTAACTGGACGGCTGTTACCAATTCCGACTTTTTTGGCGAATATGTACGTTCTGCATACTACATTAAAGCCGGCGACGGTTCCATGAAGGCAAAATGGCACGTTCCCATTGAAGAACCCGGGCGCTACGACGTCTATTACCATATGTACAAACCGATGCGGTTCGGGCGCGGCGGCGGTGGGGACGACCGCGGGGAATATCAGTTTTTCATCCATGGCGAAGATGGTATTGTGGAGCAAACGCTCTCCGTGCAGAATGCAGAAACCGGATGGAATCACCTGGGTTCGTTCAACTTCTCGGAAAAAGAGGCGCTCGTTGAACTGACCAACAAAACAGAAACGAGAGTTGTGTTTGCCGATGCGGTGCGTTTTGTGAAAATGTAATGTTTGAAATAATTTTGAAAATATATAAACAGATGAATTTGTTACGAAGATTAAATCATTTTACCGGTGTATCACTGCTGCTGATAACGGTTACACTGTTTGTTCCGAAAGCGCATGCACAGGAAATCCTGACTCTTGAAAGGGCGTTTCAGGTTGCCGAAAGCAAAAGCCCCGACCTCCAGCGTTCGCTTCTGAATCTGGAACGGTTTCAAAAAACATTGGAAGCGCAGCGCTCGGCGCTGAAGTCGCGATTTTCATTGGATGTATCCCCGGTTGGTTTCAGCCGGAACCGGCGTTTCGACAGCAGGGTTTCACAATGGTACACCAATGAAAATTTTCAGTCCAGCGCGCTGTTTAGTGTGCAGCAACCTATTCTGCTCACAGACGGAACCATTTCGCTCACCAACGAATTTGGGTGGCAAAGCAGCTTTTCAGATGCCAATGACCTTAGAAGTCAGGTATTTTACAACAATCTGTATCTGAATCTGAACCAGCCGTTATTTACCTATAACCGCCAGAAACTCCAGCTGAAGGAGCTTGAGCTGAATTATGAAAATGCAAATCTCAGCTATGCGATGCAGCGGCTCAATATGGAGCGAAGCGTAACGCAGTTTTTCTACAATGTTTATATGTCGCAGATGAATCTGAACATTGCCAGAGAGGAGCTAAAAAACACCCAAAACAGTTTCAATATCATTAAAAATAAGGTGGATGCCGGTCTGGCTGCCATGGAAGAATTGTATCAGGCTCAGCTGAACCTTGCCACTTCCGAATCTTCGGTGCAAAACAGGGAAGTAGCTTTTGAAAATGCCAAAGACCAGCTGAAACTCTATTTAGGAATGGATTTATACACTGATTTCTCCATTCTTGCCGATGTCTCTATGAGAGAGGTGCCGGTGGATCTGGAGAAAGCGATAGAGACCGGACTTGCTTCGCGGATGGAACTCCGCCAGCGCGAAATTGATATGGAATCGAGTCAGTTTGATCTGATACGCACGAAATCGCAAAATGAATTCAGGGGCGATGTCAACCTTCGCCTCGGTATTTCGGGCGATGACAGAAACCTGGGCAAAATCATGGAAGCGCCAACCAACAGTCCTTCCGTGGGCATTAGTTTTAATATCCCGCTTTTTGACTGGGGTGAAAAAAAGGCACGAATTGCAGCTCAGGAAGCCACAATTGAGACCCAAAAGCTCAATTTTACCGATCAGCAGAATCAAATTATCATCGGAATCCGACAGGCATACAGGAATTTGCAGAATCAGCTGAATCAGATTGGCATTGCCGAACAAAGTCAGAGCAACGCAGAAATGACTTATGAAATCAATCTGGAGAGATACGAAAACGGCGACCTCACCGGGATGGATCTGAATCTGTATCAGACCCAGCTGTCGGAGCGAAAAATTGCCTATGCCCAGGCGCTGATCAATTACAAAATAGAACTGCTCAACCTGAAAATTCAAAGCCTTTTCGATTTTGAAAACAACACGCCCGTCATTCCCAAAGAACTTTATTTAAACGACAACAAAAGATAATTACAACATTATGAAAAATATCAGAATTCTCCCGCTTGTAGCCGCTATTGCATTTTTTGTCTCGTGCAGGCAGCAGAGCCAGTCAGAAAGCGCCGACCTGGCAGTACCCGTTTCCATTGAAGATATCAAACTGCAAAGTATTCAGCAGTTTGTGAGCACCACCGGCACCGTGAAAGCTACTGCCGAAGTGGTTCTCAATTCCGAAATGGCAGGTAACTATTTTCTTCAGAACAATCCGGCAACCGGCAGACCCTTTAAGTTAGGCGACAGAGTTACTCAGGGGCAAACCATCATCAGGTTTGAAAATGAGGAGTATGAAAATAATCTTTCTTTAAATTCCGTAAAGCTCAATCTTGAAATTTCCGAGCAAGAATATGAAAAGCAAAAATCACTGTACGAAAAAGGCGGGGTTACCCTTCGCGAGTTGCGAAATTCGGAAGTTTCCAAAACCAATGCACAATACAGTTTTGAGAACAGCCAGATTCAGTTGGCAAAAATGAGCATCAAAGCCCCGTTTACCGGAGTGATTGTCGATTTGCCCTACTACACCAAAGGCACACGCATTGCGAGCGGCTCACACATGGTTACCCTGATGGGCTACAACCAGATGTACATGTTTATGAACCTTCCCGAAAAAAACATAAACGATGTAAAAATCGGGCAGGATGTGCTGGTTACCAACTACACTATGCCGGAGGACACGCTCTATGGAAAAGTTACGGAAATATCGCCTGCCATCAGCGCCGAAACAAGAACTTTTTCAGGAAAAATTGAAATTTCAAATCCCGACCTGAAGCTGAGACCCGGAATGTTTGTTAAATCGGATATTGTCACCGACTTCAAAGAGAATGCAGTGGTTATTCCAAAAGATATTATTATGACCGGCGGGCGTGGAAAATATGTGTTTATCGTGGGGCGGAATGTTTCTGCCAACAGCCGCTGGATTACCACCGGCATAGAAAATCAGAACATGGTGGAAGTTGTTGAAGGACTGACACCCAACGACCAGCTGATAATCAAAGGTTATGAAACGCTTCGGGACAATTCGAAGGTTAAGATTATCCGTTAGGCACTTTTCCTGAAACCGAATAGAAAGGTATTAAAATGAAGAAATTAACAAGATTTTCCGTCAATTATCCGGTAACCATTCTGATGATTGTCCTGGCAGTTATCCTTTTGGGCTATATATCATTTGGCAGGTTAGGGGTTGACTTGTTTCCCGACCTGAATTCGCCCCGGATTTTTGTGGAGATAAAATCGGGAGAGAGACCCCCCGAAGAGCTGGAAAAACAATTTGTTGAAAATATCGAGGCGCTGGCTATCCGCCAGTCGGATGTTACCCAGGTCTCTTCCATTATTCGGGTGGGAACTGCCCAGATTACCGTTGAGTATGCCTGGAACAAAGATATGGACGAGGCTTTTCTTGATTTGCAAAAGGCGCTCAACACCATTGCCACCAACCCGGAAATCGATGATCTGAGAATAACACAGCACAACCCCAACACAGCGCCGGTGATGCTCATTGCTGTTAAGCACAATGAAATTACCGACATGAACGAAATCCGGAAAGTTGCCGAAAGCTATATCCGAAATGAGCTTATTCGCTTGGAAGGAGTTGCGGAAGTGGAACTTTCGGGGCAGGAGGAGAGCGAAATTGTCATAGAAACCAACCATTACCGGCTTGAAGCACAAAACCTGAGCGTTGACGAACTGAGCAACCGGATTCAGAATTTCAACCGCAATGTTTCCGGCGGACGCATCAGCGAAATGGGAATTCAGTATATCATTAAAGGAGTGCGGCTGTTGAATGATATTCAGGATTTTGAGAATCTTATTGTGGGCTATAAAGCCGTAACAACAGAAACCGACGGTCAGCAGCAGGCTGAAAGGGCGCCGGTATTTTTGCGTGATGTTGCCACCGTTACCATGGCTAACAAGGAACCGGCAAATATCGTTCATTTCAACGGCGAGCGCTGCATCGGGCTTTCGGTTTATAAGGAGAGCCGTTTCAACACCGTTAAAGCAGTTGAGCAGATTGGCGAAGCGATGGTAAGCATCCAGCGGGCTCTGCCCGGTTATACGCTTCATCAGGTTTCCAATCAGGGAAAATTCATCAGCAGTGCGATAGGCGAAGTGAAAAATACCGCCCTTATCGGGATTCTTCTGGCGGTTTTTGTGCTGTTTCTCTTCTTGCGGCGCATCGGAACAACGCTGATTGTGAGCATCGCCATTCCAATCTCGATTATTGCAACATTTAACCTGATGTATTTCAACAATCTCACCCTGAACATAATGACTTTGGGCGGGCTTGCATTAGGCGCCGGAATGCTTGTTGACAATGCAATTGTGGTGCTTGAAAATATTTTCAGAAACCACGAAAACGGCATGAACGCACGGGATGCCGCTATTCAGGGAACAGCAGAAGTTGGCGGCGCCATCACCGCATCCACGCTGACCACCATAGTTGTTTTTCTGCCGATAGTCTATATGCACGGTGCTTCAGGAGAACTTTTCAAAGATCAGGCATGGACAGTAGCTTTCTCTCTGTTATCATCACTTTTTGTTGCCATTTTTGTGATTCCGGCGCTCTATAACCGATTCTACAAAAACAAGACAATACCTGCCAAAAAGCGCTCCGTTCATCTTGGCGGATACGGACGTTTTTTAGAGAAAGTGTTAAAAATGAGATGGCTTGTTGTTTTGCTGGCTACCGTTGCGGTTGTCGGTTCATTCATGCTTCTTCCCTTTATCGGCACGGAATTTATGCCCAAAACGGACAGCAAGGAATTCACCATGAAGCTGAAACTTCAGGAAGGTACTGTGCTTTCACGCACGGAGGCAACCGTAAAAACCATCGAGACCATTCTGACCGAATATATTGGAGATGATTTAGACAAGCTCTACTCCCACTCCGGTCCGTCAACCGGCATTTTGGGAGATGCAACCGCCGTTTTTCAGGGAGAAAATACGGCTCAGATTAAAGTTGTGCTGAAAGATGATTCCGGGCTGACAGCTAATCAGGTGATTGCCAGCATTGAGAATTTCACCGCCAACATTGCGGGTCTCGAAATCAGTTTTGAAGAAGAGCAGAGCACGCTGAAATCCATCCTTGGAACAGGCGAAGCGCCAGTGGTAGTAGAGGTTAGGGGCGAGGAACTGAATGAAATTGACGATATTCTGACTCAGGTAAAGGAGAAAATATTAGATATTCCCGGCTTGCTCAATGTACAGACTTCAACCGAAGAGGGCGCCCCTGAGGTGGAGGTTCGCGTTGACCGCGTCAGGGCAGGAATGTACAATCTGAATGTAAACACGGTCATTTCTCAAATCCGCGATCAGTTGGAAGGGAAAAATGCCGGTCAGTTAGAAAAGGCAGGCGACATGCGCGATATTACCATAAAAGTTCCCGAAAAAGGGCTTGGCGAAATTCATAATCTCACCATCACTTCCGGAGGGCAGATATTCAGGCTCAGCGAAATTGCCGACATCACCTTCGGGTTTTCACCCAAGGAAATTCACCGGAAAAATCAGAACCGCACCGGAAAAGTTACCGCACAGCTTGAAAAAGGAACTGCATTAGATCAGGTTTCTGATAAAATCAGATTCGAAACTGCCGGAATTGACCTGCCGGCGAACTACCGCATTATGGTAACCGGCGAAGAGGAAAAACGACAGGAATCCATGAGCAGCCTGAGTTTTGCGCTCATTCTCTCCATCATTCTGGTTTACATGGTGATGGCATCTCAGTTTGAATCTTTGATTCATCCATTTACCATTCTGCTCACCATTCCGCTTGCAGTGATTGGAAGTATTCTTACTTTTTTCATTTTAGGTGATACGCTAAACATGATGGCGCTCATCGGAATCATTATGCTAGCCGGAATTGCCGTGAACAACTCCATCATTCTTGTTGACCGGATAAATCAGCTTATCCGGGAAGGAATGGAGCGAAAGGACGCAATAATTTATGCAGGACAGCAGCGAATAAGACCCATTCTTATGACCAGCCTGACAACCATTCTGGCACTGCTTCCCTTGACTTTCGGTTTCGGAGAAAATGCTTCACTGCGCTCGCCCATGGCGCTGGCAGTCATTGGCGGATTAGTTACATCAACAATTCTAACCCTGGTAGTAATTCCCTGTGTGTATGATATTTTTGACAGGGGAAAAACCATGTTTGCAAAAGCAAAGAAATAGCATGAAGTTCATAATTAACAGAAAAATCCTTATCAGCATGTTGTTTACCGGGCTAACCCTGCTCGGTTACATTTCCTATAAACAACTGCCGGTGGAACTTATGCCCAATGCAGAGCTTCCCATGCTGTTCGTGCAGATCAACTCCGCCATTGAGGTTGATCCGTCCTATATGGAAAACCAGGCGGTTATCCCTATTGAAGGCGCCATCGGAACCATGGAGGGCATTGAAAGCATGGAGACATCGCTAAACAGCCGGACAGCTTCCATTCAGGTCAATTTTAATCAGAATGTCAATTTTAAATACACTTTCCTGAAACTTCAGGAGAAGATAAATCAGGCAGCTGACAATCTGGACGCCAATTTCACAGTCTCGGTGAACCGGGTGAATATTCAGCAGCTCTCCAACCAGTTTATGGAGCTTCAGGTGAGAGGCAGCGGCGGAACAGACAGGCTGAGAAACATTGTGATTCAGGAAATTGCGGCAGAATTTGAAAATATTGACGGAATTGCGTCGGTTTCTGTTTTTGGCGGTCAGGAGCGCTCCATTGAGGTTACCTACGACAAGGCTGCCTGCGAAGCCTACGGAATTACGCCGTCACAAATCAGAAACGCGGTGGCTTCCGGTTCAACAAACCGCACTTTTGCCGGATACCTGCATGAAAACCAGATGCAGTATTTTGTGCATGTTACCGCCGAATATGATCAGGTTACAGATATTGAAAACGTCATTGTTGCAGAGGGTCCCGTCTATCTGAAGGACATTGCCAAAGTTTACTTTGGCGTCAAGGAAGAGGAGAGCATCAGCAGGGTTAACGGACTGGATGCGGTTTCAATCATGCTGGTGAGCGACTCCCAGTCGAACCTGATTGACCTGTCGGAAAAGGTGCTGCAACGGGTAGCCGAACTCAATGAAAAGATGGCGTCCAAGGACGTGGAGATGGTAGTGCAGACCAACATTGCCGAAACGATGAAGAAGAACATCGATCAGATAATGAATCTGGCGCTTGTTGGCGGATTGTTAGCCATTTTCGTGCTGTGGATTTTTCTGAAAAATCTCCGCATTGTATCCATCATCGCACTGGCTATACCTATTTCGGTATTCACCGCTTTCAACCTTTTTTATGCCTTCAATGTCAGTATCAACAGTCTTACGCTTGTTGGGCTTGTGCTTGCCATCGGAATGCTGCTTGACAACAGCGTGGTGGTGTTGGAAAATATCTACCGCCTTGCGGGCAAACACTTTTCGCCCGAAAAGGCTGTTACCCAGGGAACAACGGAAGTGTGGCGCTCAATTGTTGCCGCCACTTTAACCACGGTTACGGTATTTCTTCCCTTCCTTTTCTCTTCGGAATATATGATTAAGTTGATAGGTAATCATATCGGAGTTTCCATCATTTCAACGCTGACCGTTTCGCTTTTTGTTGCCCTGCTGCTGGTTCCCATGGCGGCGCATCTGCTGTTGAAAACCAAGACATCGCACAATATTTTCTTTGAAAAAGTTACTACCAACAACCGCATAGTTCAGATATATATTTTATTGCTCAAAGCCAGTATGCGCGCTCCGATAACTACAGTTGTGGGAGCAATAGCGCTCTTTTTCATTACCGTTTTCAGCGTATTGGCAATAAATGTGAACAGGTTAGAAGAGGTTGAAGAAGACCGTTTTCCGGTTTACGTTACAATGCCCACGGGTTCAACGTTGAATTCCACAGACCTTGTTGTTGCGGAAATTGAAAGCCGTTTGGAAGAGATTGAGGAGAGGCAGGATGTCATTTCCAACATTCAGGAAGAGGATGCAATCATTACGGTGATTCTGCAGGAAGATTACAAAAAAATCAAAAACCGGACAATCGCCGAAATTAAATCACAGGTTGAGGGATTAGTTAAAAATATTGCTCAGGCAGAAATTACCATCACAGCACCCGTTTCAGGCTCCCGGTTTGGAGGTGGCGGAGGTGGCGGCGGCATGGAGAATTTCAGCCGGTTTTTAGGTATCGGAACCAATCGCGAGCGCATTGTGGTCAGGGGTGAAGATTTTGATTTGATGAAAGGGGTTGCCGAAGACCTGCAATACTATATCGAAAATCTTGAATCGATCAGAAGCGCCAACGTCAGTGTTTCCAGCAACAGACCGGAGCTGCATCTCTACTTCAACCAGCTATTACTCACCCAGTCCGGACTGAACCTGAACAACATATCAAGTGAGCTGGGGTCATTTACGCGGGAATTTACTTCCGGTGTAAACTTCAAGCAGGGCAATGAAGAGTACGGCATTATCATCAAGGAAAATTTATCCGAAGAAGATGAAAAGCGGGAAAAAGACATTGACGATCTGCGACAAATGCCTGTGAGCGCCGGACAAGGCTCAACTTTTGAACTGCAGGACATTGCAGACATAGTTTATGCCGACGGCATGGCAAGCATAACCCGCGTAAATCAGGAGAAACAGATTGAGCTTTTTTATCGCTTTGTTCCTGAAGCGCAACAGTCAAAAAGCCTTTTAGAAGGCTACAGGCTTGAAATTGACGAAATTGTGGCAGCCTATAAAATTCCTCCGGGCGTTGCAATTGAAGTGATTCACGAAGAGGAGCAGTTTTCGGAATTCTACTTTCTGATTGCGGCAACTTTCATCCTTATTCTGATGATTTTAGCCTCAGTTTTTGAATCGCTTACAACCCCGATAGTGCTGATGTTTTCAGTGCCATTAGCTGCAATCGGTTCATTTATCGCACTGATTTTCACAGGTAATAATCTGTTTAATGCCAACACGCTGACGGGATTCCTCATTTTGCTGGGAGTGGTGGTTAACAACGGAATCATCCTGATTGACTACACAAATATTTTACGGAAACGGGGCGAACGGAAATCACGGGCGTTAATCACTGCCGGGCTTTCGCGCGTACGTCCGATATTGATTACAGCTATCACAACCATAGTTGCCATGATGCCGTTAGCAATGGGGCAATCGGAATATGTGGGCGCCATTGGCGCACCATTTGCCATAACAGTTATCGGCGGCCTTTCGGTGAGCACGCTACTCACTCTGGTTTTTGTGCCAACCCTCTATTTTGGTTTGGAAAATGCGATAAACTGGCTGAAATCACTGCACTGGAGTCTGAAAATCCTGCAATTGGTTGTTTTCGTCATTGCCGGATTGTTCATTTTCCTGAAAATCGACTCCTTCATCTGGCAATTACTCACATTTATGCTCATCACCGTGATGATACCCGGAATTCTGGCATTTGTGCTGACCAGCCTGCGTCAGGCAAGTTCATCGGTAATCAGCGAAAATGAGCCTATCCGCATCGTGGTGCAAAAACTGGTGAAAGTTTATGACCGCGACAGCCGGTTTGTCCGGGAATGGAAGGCAGGAATTAAAATCAGAGAGCGTGCCGGTTTACTAAAAGATTACAAAAAACCGCGCGATTTCTACGACCTCATCTGGCACATTCCGCTTTTTGGCTATCTAATCTATTTTACCTTTTTCTACCTCACGGGCAGTTTCTGGATGTTAGTGATGTCCCTTGCGCTCTACTTTTTCCTTTTTGTGCTCTACGCTCCCCTGTCTCAGGTTTTGAAAAACAGGCACAAAGCAACGTCAAATCCCTCCTATCTTAAAACGGAGCTGATAATCAGGCGCATTATTTACTGGGTTGTTCCGCTGGTTTTTCTCTTTATTTTCTTCCGAAGATGGGAAAATACCGGGATGGTCATTTTTGTCGGGATTCTCTGGTTTCTACTGCTGGTTATCCACAGCACGGGTAACTATATTCACAATAAGAAACTGAATATTGCCCGGATTGGAGGGCGTTTCGGCAACTTGCGCCGCTGGTATTTCACCACTGTCCGGCAGATTCCCGTTATCGGAAAGCGCAAAGTGCCTTTCCGCGCACTGAACGGCGTTTCCCTCGAAATTAAAACCGGAATGTTCGGGCTGCTTGGTCCCAACGGCGCCGGAAAATCTACAATGATGCGTATTATCTGCGGAATACTTGAACAGAGCTACGGAAAAATATGGATTAACGGATTAGATACGCAGAAACACCGCGAAGAGTTGCAGGGACTGATCGGCTATCTGCCGCAGGCTTTCGGAACATACGAAAACATGTCGGCATGGGAGTTTCTTGATTATCAGGCAATCCTGAAAGGAATTAAAGACAATAAAATACGTTCCGAACGGCTTGACTACGTGCTGAAAAGTGTGGGCATGTATGAGCGGAAAGACGATAAAATCGGCTCTTTCTCCGGTGGAATGAAGCAACGTATAGGAATTGCACAGATTCTGCTGAACTTACCGCGGATTCTGATAGTGGATGAGCCTACCGCAGGTCTCGACCCGCGCGAACGCATCCGTTTCAGAAATCTGCTTGTGGAGCTGAGCCGCGAGCGGGTTGTTATTTTCTCCACCCATATCATTGAAGATATTTCCAGCTCCTGCAATCAGGTGGCTGTCATCAACCGTGGCGACCTGAAATATTTTGGCACACCCAACGACATGGTGCGCATGGGCGACGGATTTGTCTGGCAAATGACCATTCCCGCAAAAGAGTTTGATGATTTTGACAACAAGCAGCTGATTATCCACCACATGCGCGATGGAGACACCATTAAAATAAGATTGCTGTCACAGGAAAAACCGTCTGACAACGCAATTCCTGTTTCGCCCAATCTGGAAGATGCTTACCTCTGCCTGCTGAAAGATTTTACTAAAAACACCTGAAATGAAGCAAAACAACAATATCGCTAACAGCATTAGAAATACGGTGAGAATGATCAGATACAACCTCAAGATCATTTTTGCCGGCAGATTTGTCTGGTTTCTTCTGGCAGCATTTGCATTTTTCCTGCTGTTTGCCATTCAAACCGTGCGCACCGGGCAGCCACTGACAGACGGAACTGTTTATAACCTGCTGATTTTCCCCGGAATTCTTATCATTTTTTATCCGTCTGTTTTTGGCATTCAAAACGATGACGACTCGCGCATTCTGGAAATTCTGTTCGGAATCCCCAACTACCGTTACAAAGTGTGGCTGGCAAGGCTCCTGCTGATTTATATACTCATTTTCCTGATTGTACTTCTCTTTGCAGGCGCTGCTTCCGTGCTGCTTTACCGCATAAACATCGTGGAAATGTCGTATCAACTGATGTATCCCATTGTATTTATGGGCTCAATGGCTTTTATGTTTTCAACAGTTATCAGAAACGGAAACGGAACGGCTGTGGTTATGGTGCTTATCGGCGTGGCGCTGATTATTTTACAGGACGCATTGAGCCGGACCCAGTGGAATGTTTTTATCAATCCTTTTCAGATACCGGGCAATTTCAACGAGATAATCTGGCAGGGACTGATTACCAAAAACCGGATTTTTCTCAGTTCCGGCATTGTGGTTTTCATCCTCGTCGGACTTTATAATTTGCAGAAAAGGGAAAAGTTTGTCTAAACGCTACACCAGACGATTGGTTTCGGTTTCCGGAAAAATTATGGAAGGCTTGAATGTTTTTGCCTCTTCAAAATCCATCATGGCATAGGAGATGATGATAACCTGATCGCCAATTGCAGCTTTTCGTGCTGCGGCTCCGTTCATGCAGATGGTTCCCGAGCCGCGCTCTCCTTTAATGACGTAGGTTTCCAGCCGCTCGCCGTTGTTGATATTCACCACCTGCACTTTTTCGTTCTCAATAATGTTGGCGGCATCCATCAAATCTTCATCAATCGTTATGCTGCCCACATAGTGCAGGTTGGCGTCAGTTACAGTGACTTTGTGAATTTTCGATTTACAAACTTCGATATACATAGCACAATTTTTCAAATCCATTCCATATTGTCAATCAGACGAACATTGCCGCAATATGCTGCAATGCAGCCAGTTTTCCTGCCGTCATGGTTCCATGACATAACAGGCTGAAGCGTTTCAAAATCAACAATTTCAAAATACTCAACATTCAGAAACGGGTTTTTGTTGATGGTGTCAATCACCCATTTTTCAGTCTCTGCCACTGTTTTTTCCCCGGAAAGCTCAATCCCGCGGCGCAGCGTGTCATAAATCACTGCTGCATTTTTTCGTTCTTCGGCGCTGAGCAGCTCATTTCTTGAACTCATGGCAAGTCCGCTCTCCTCCCGGACAATCGGACAGGGCACAATTTCCACAGGCATTTCCAGCATTTTCACCATTTTGCTGATTATTGCAAGTTGCTGAAAATCTTTCAACCCAAAATAGGCTTTGCCCGGTTTCACAATCTCAAATAACTTGCTCACCACCTGAGCCACACCGTTGAAATGTCCGGGGCGGTACTTCCCCTCCATCACCCGTTCCAAAGAGCCGAAATCAAATTTCCGGGTATCCGGTTCGGGATAAATTTCTTCTGCTTCCGGTGCAAAAACAATATCACATCCCGCCGGTTGCAGCAGTTGCAGGTCTGAATCCAGATTCCGCGGATAACGTTTCAGATCGTCCGGATTATTGAACTGGGTGGGATTTACAAATACGCTTACGACCACTACCCGGTTTTCACGGGCGGCAGCCTCAACCAGCGACAAATGCCCGCGATGCAGTGCACCCATGGTGGGAACAAAGCCTACATCCGCACTCTCATACTGATTATCAAGCAAAGAGCGGAATTCCTCTATCTTTTTTATCAGCTTCATTCTATGCATTGACGCTGCAAAGTAAACAAGTTTTTTCCGATTATGACACCTGCCTTTTTTAACAGGCAGCAACACCAGCCTAACATAATGGAAATGACTTAAATTGATTATCCGGGATTTTTTTACTATATTTGCATCTGTTTTAAAAAACCGCGCTTAAAGTTTACATGGAAAAGAAAAAGATTCTTTATATTTCACAAGAGATTACACCTTATTTGCCCGAAACAGAGATGTCTGAGATTTCCCGGTATCTTCCACAGGGAGTACAGGAAAAAGGGAGAGAAATTCGAACATTTATGCCCCGTTACGGCAGCGTTAACGAAAGACGCAACCAGCTACATGAAGTCATCAGGCTTTCGGGAATGAATTTAGTCATTAATGACACCGACCACCCGCTGATTATTAAAGTTGCTTCTATTCAGACTGCACGGATGCAGGTCTATTTCATTGATAATGAAGACTATTTTCACCGCAAACATGTTTTTGCCAACTCCAAAGGTGAAGAGTTTCCCGACAACGATGAGCGGATTCTTTTCTTTGCACGCGGTGTTCTTGAAACGGTTATCAAACTCCGCTGGGCACCGGACATTATCCATTGCCACGGCTGGATGACTGCATTGGTTCCGATGTTTATCAAGAAATATTACTACAACAACCCGCTGTTTGTTCAATCCAAAGTGATTTATTCGCTCTATAACGACAAGTTTAAAAAGCCACTGAATCCCGAATTGAAAAATAAAGTTCTTATGGACGGAATTGTTCCTGAAGATGTAGCATATCTTGAAAATCCGGACTATCTGAATCTGAGCAAAATGGCTATCGATTATTCGGACGCCCTCATTCAGGGAACAGAGAATTTGAACATCGATATCGGAGAATATATTAAAACCCTTAATAAGCCATTTCTCGCTCTTCAGCCAAAAGATGACTATATTGATACTTATGATGAGTTCTACCAAACTATCTGGTAGTTATTAAATAGTCAAAATTTTCACCATTTTCATAGCTCCCTCACCGATTTTTTATAGGTTTGTGTTTTATTTTGTGCAATCGGAGAATAACTATTAAAAACAAAATTTCCGTGAAATTTAAAACATCTGTTAAAAATCATATAACCGCATGGACGCTGGTGCTTTTAGCCTTGACGTTTTCATGCACCGACCCCAATGACATGGGAATGGAACTGCTTCCCTCAACCGATTTGATTGAAGTTAAAAACGTGGTGGATAAAAGCAGTATCTCTGCGTTCACTTTCACCGACGGTCCAATCCGGACAGACCAGGCAAGCAAAAACCTGCTGGGAAGCTTTTATGATCCGATGTTTGGAAAAACAACCATCAACTTTGCAGCACAATTCAGATTACAGGGCTACCCGGGATTCGGCACCAATCCGGTTGTTGACTCGGTTAAGCTTTTTATGAGCTATAAAAAAATCTACGGAGACACGCTGACGCCTCAAAAGTTCAGGGTTTACGAATTGACAAAATCAATTTACGCAGACTCCACCAACGCAAAGGGGGAATCGGTTAACTACCCATATTATCAGGATATTGACTTAAAATCAATGGCATCATCCCAGCTCTTGGGCGAAATTGAGCACACGCCGAAACTGAGGCTGAACCCGAATACAAATGACACGCTGTTTCAGTCGATTGTCATACCATTAGATATTTCACTCGGAGAAAAGTTTGCCAATGCAGATTCTCTGCAAATGGTAAACAACGAAGTTTTTTTGGAATTTTTCAAAGGATTGTATATTGAAGCCGAAGAGCAATCTGCACCTGGCGGGGCATTGCTCACACAGGAAGCTGTTTTCAGCAGCAGATCGCCCGGTTCTGCATTAGCAATTTACTACAATAATGATGAAAACAAGGCAAAGGAAAAGCCGGATACCATGTATCACGCCTTTGCAATTACCTCATTCAGTGCCAGGCTCAACTCCATTGAGCACGATTACAGCGTTGCGCCGTTTTATGATAATCTTAATCAGGAAACCATGGAAGATACGCTGATTTATGTGCAGGCAACCGGCGGATTAAAATCAAAGATATTCATTGACGGGCTCTCCTCGTGGAAGGATTCGTCTAATATAGTCATCAACAAGGCTGAACTGATTTTCCAGTTGGATACCATCGCTTCCGATTTCCGTAAATACAATCCTCCGGCACAGCTTATACTGACTGCCATTGACAAATCGGGCAAGGATTTTCTGCCTAAAGACTATTTCTTCAGCTCAACATATTACGGCGGTTATCTGCGTTCCGACTACACCTATCGTTTCAATATTGCCCAACACCTGCAGGAAATTATTGAAGTGGAATCATTTGAGAACCTCGGCTTCTATCTTTCACCATTGGTGAAAAGCAGCGAAGCCAACAGGGTTGCACTGAAAGGGAGCAAAAGCCGCGCGGGAATCAAGTTAGTGGTAACCTACTCCAGGTTCAACTAATGATGACTGCCTTGTTCATTAACACTCAAAACACACGCTCTTTTTGATATGAAAATCGGAAACCTTACATTGGAAGGAACACCCCTTTTTCTTGCACCAATGGAAGATGTCACCTACAAATCTTTCCGCTGGATGTGCAAGAAATACGGTGCAGATGTGATGTACACCGAGTTTGTTTCGTCGGAAGCGCTCGTGCGCGATGTAAAAAAGACAAAACAGAAGATGGAACTGTTCGATTTCGACCGTCCGGTAGCCATCCAGCTCTACGGGCATAACCTCAATTCCATGGTAAATGCCGCAAAAATCATTGAAGAATTTCAACCCGATTTTATCGATATAAACTTCGGCTGTCCGGTGAAAAAAATCGTCAGGCATGGCGCCGGAGCCGGTATGTTGCGAAACCTGCCGCTGATGCAGGAAATCACTTCCGAAATTGTGAAAGCGGTAAAACTGCCCGTAACCGCAAAAACACGTTTAGGCTGGGATGAGAACAACAAGCCCATTATGGAAGCTGCGCTGAGACTTCAGGATGCGGGTGTTGCCGCATTGGCAATACACGGTCGCACGCGGGAGCAGATGTCGGTAGGCGATGCCGACTGGGCAAAAATTGCCGAAGTGAAAAACAATCCGCTGATTAAAATTCCAATTATCGGAAACGGAGATGTAACCGGTGGCGAAAAAGCAAAAAGATTGTTAGAGCAATCCGGCGTTGATGCGCTGATGATCGGGCGGGGAGCCATCGGCAAACCCTGGATTTTCAAAGAGATAAAACACTTTATGAGCACAGGTGAAACCCTGCCGCCGCCAACAATAGATGAAGTTGTTGAAAATGTCAGGGAGCAGCTGCAACTCAATCTCGACTGGAAAGATAATGAACGCGCAGCCATTCTGATGATGCGCCGCCATCTTGCCAAATATTTCCCCGGAATACCCAACTTCCGCGAAATCAGAATCAGGCTTCTGCGCGCGGAAACATACAGCGATGTAACCACAATTTTAGATGAAATTGTTGAGAATTACGGTCATCTGAGACCCGATTATTCCGAATAAATTCAACTGGCACCATTGTTGTTTTCTCTGCCCTATCCATTAACATTTAAATTTTATAACCATGAAAAGCTTTGCAAGAATCATTTTACCGGCAGTTATTGCACTCATCACATCATGTACCCTGACTCCCGGTCCTCCCGGAAAAGACGGCTTTGACGGCAAAGATGGAAAGGATGGCAAAGACGGCGACTCTTTATTGGGTTCAGTTTTTGAAATTGAAGGCGACTTTACAGCGGATAACAGCTATTCACTCTATTTTGCTTTCCCGTCAGATTTCATAGTTTATGACTCAGATATTGTTCTGGTTTATCTTCTGTGGGATGTGGCTGAAGCAAACGACGGCAGTTCGCTTGATGTCTGGCGGCTGCTTCCGCAAACCATTGTTATCGGCGATGAAGGCATTCTCCAGTACAACTACGACTACACAGTCGGCGATGTTCAGGTTTTCCTTGAAGGCACCATTGACTTTGACACGCTCCTTCCGGCAGAAGCAGAAAATCAGGTTTTTCGCATAGCTGTGTTGCCCGCAGCGTATGCAAAAAACAAAAATCTGGACATTCACGATTTCAATATGGTGATGAAACAGTGCAACAGCAACATTTTACAAGGGCTTCCTCTTCGTCAAACTGAGTTTATTGAAAAATAAGGGCAGTTTGTCCCGATTTTTTTTAAATATTTTGTGATAACAAAAAATTAGCAATATATTTGCAGCGCTTGAAAGGCAGCGTTCATTTTAAACCCTGGTGAAATTATCTCAGACTGATGATTCCGACAGGAAAATAGAAATTAATTATTGCGAGAATAGCTCAGTTGGTAGAGCACGACCTTGCCAAGGTCGGGGTCGCGGGTTCGAGTCCCGTTTCTCGCTCAAAAGGAGAGGAACGGAATACAAAAACATCTCCCGGCAATTTTCCGGGAGTTTCCGATTTTCGCTCTTTTTTTGTTTAAGGATGCCCGGGTGGTGGAATGGTAGACACGTTGGACTTAAAATCCAATGGCCCTTTAAGGCCGTGGGGGTTCAAGTCCCCCTCCGGGTACCGAAAGGCTTCGGTTAATATCTGATAAACAGATGAATC
>CAYNOQ010000032.1:0-12981 GCA_964398855.1 uncultured Mariniphaga sp.
AATTGAAGATGTTCCGCTTAGTTCGCAAGAAAGAAAATATAAAACAGAAGCTATTTATATTGGTGATAAAATGGCTACCCCAATAAGTAAGTATGAATTTGAAATTGGAAATGTAAAATTAGAAGTTGAATCAACTGCAAATGATTCTCTTGTCGTTAAATCTACTGACTTTTTCTATGTTTGTCCAAAATGTGGATATTCCATTGCAAATGATGAAATAAGTAAATTAAAAGAGTATGACGATTACAGAGATGGCGCTTCACGAATAGAAAACAAAAAAAATGGACATAAAAATCCGTTCGGAAGAGGGAATTGTAACAATACTTCTCTTACAAGATACTGTTTACACCACGAATTAAAAACTGATGTAGCAAAAATATCTTTTGGTTGCGATACTTCCGACCATGCCACAATGTTGTCTGTAATGTATGCTCTGTTAAATTCTTTTGCCAATGAACTCAATATAGAAAGGAGAGATATAAAAGCGTGTTTAACATACAAAAGAACCAGTGGTAAAATGAAACATAAAATTATTATATACGATGCAGTTCCAGGGGGTGCGGGACATTCAAGACGATTTGTAACAGAAGATGGAGCTGTGTTAAGTGCTGTTATAAAAAGAGCAATTAACTTATTGGATACTTGTGAATGCTCTCCTTCCTGTTATCGTTGTTTAAGAAATTATGAAAACCAAAAAATCCATGAAATTCTTGATAGAGAAAATGCACTGAGTTTTTTAAAGCAATTAGGAAAAACTGAGAAAATAAAGGAAATGCCAGCGTAAGCCAACACACAGTCGTAAGCACATTTGCAAGCCTGCACAAGGCAACGCAAAAACCAAAGGCATACAAAAGAGCTTTCGTCTCTCCCCCACACTGCCGCAATTTTGCAAACCTTATCTTGCTTTGCAAAAGCAAAAACACGAAACGTAAAAACTCCATTCAAAATATTGTTCTGCGAACAAAAAAAGCACAAATCTCCGGCTTTATAACCCGAATTTGATTTTCCTGTAATCTGAAAGCAAATAAAAGATATATCTGTCTTTTTGTGTGATTATTTTTTATATTTGCGAGACTTTAATGTTGAATCTTTTTAAAAATTTTGATTATGGAAAAATTAGATGTAACGAAAATTGAACCGCGGATGAAGCACCCAACAATTTTTCAAACATACGACAATCTGGCTATTGGCGAATCTTTCGTTATTCACAACGACCACGACCCGAAACCGCTCTACTATCAGCTTTCAGCTGAAAAAGGTGACGTTTTTGGCTGGGAATATCTTGAAAAAGGACCCGAAGTGTGGGAAGTGAAAATCTCCAAACTGAAAGAGGACGAAGTAGATTGAAACAAAAAGAAACAGATGGGGAAATCCCCATCTTTCTTTTTCGGAAAAAGCTTAATTTGAATTTTTTAAAAGCTCCCGGCGATTTGGCACAACAAAATGAAGATTAACGGTGAAACAAAAATATCAGAGCTGATCAGGGAAAATCCGCGCACTATTGAAGCGATTATCAAGGTTAACCCGCGTTTCAGAAAGTTGAAAAATCCGCTTCTGCGCGGAATTCTGGCATCCAGAACCAGCCTCGCAGATGCTGCGCGAATCGGGAAAAGCGATATTATGCTGCTGTTTCAATCACTGGAAGACATTGGTTTTGAAGTGGAAACAGAACCTGCTTCGCACGATGGAGCAGATGCCGGCAGCACAAATCAGCTGATTTTGGAAGCAATCGAACATTCAAAAATTGTTTCATTGGATGTCAGGCCAACTTTGGACAGGGGGGGCGATCCATTTAACGAAATCATGCGCGAGCTGATGCTGCTCGAAGATGGATATACGCTGGAAGTTATCAACTCTTTTGAACCCACTCCACTCATCAAAATTGCCAACGACAAAGGCTATGAGAGCATGGTTGAAATGAGGGATGATCTTGCTTACACCTATTTTATCAGAGCCGGCGAAGCCAAAGAACAGGTTCAGTCTGACAATATGGTGTTTAAAATTTCGGTGGAAGAGCACGAAAAGCGTGTGGCTAACTGCAACAAAAAAATTGTGGAAACGGATGTGCGCGATCTGGAAATGCCGCTGCCCATGGTTACCATTCTGAACAAGTTAGAAACCATGGGTGATGATGAAGCGCTTTATGTTCATCACAAGAAGATTCCCCAGTATTTGCTGCCGGAATTAGCTGAAAGAAATTTTAAGGTATGGATTGCCGAAGTGGATGACCACAATGTGAAACTACTGATACTTAAATAGATGACACAGATTGCCAGCGAAAATGCTCCTTCACCTATGGTTGTTGTGCCGCATTATATTTTCGGGGGATTGACACTTTTGATTGTATCGCTGCTGATTGTGTTTCATCCGGAGGCATTCACCCAGCACTTTTTCAACCCCAAACTGCTTGCAATTTCTCACCTGCTGGCTTTAGGCTGGATCAGCATGATTATTTTCGGTGCACTCTATCAGCTGCTTCCGGTTATTTTGGAAGTGAAACTGAACAGCGAAGTCCTGGCAAAGTTTTCCTTTGTTTTGCTGAGTGCGGGAACCATTCTTCTGGCGCTTTCATTCTGGAGATTTTCATTTGATTATTTGATGATTATTGCAGGAAGTCTTATTGTGGGTTCCGTTGTTCTGTTTGTAATAAACATTCTGAAAACTGCATACACAACCGAAAAAAGAATAGTGGAGCGCATTTACATCATCAGCTCGGCATACTGGCTTTTGTTTACCGTTTCAGCCGGATTGACTCTGGCGCTAAATTTAGCCCACTCATTTTTGAAAGTATCGCACATTGAACTTTTGAAACTCCATGCCCACGCCGGCATTGCCGGCTGGTTCCTGCAGCTGATTATCGGAGTGAGTACCAGACTGCTGCCCATGTTCATGGTTACCCACAACATCAAGGTCAGGAAGCTCTATTTCACATTTTTTGCGGTAAATGCAGGGTTGATTGCCGGGCTTTTTTCATTGTATCTACAGTTTAAACCGGGAATAATTGCCAGTGCGCTGCTCATCGTTTCAGGAATCATTGTTTACCTGCTGTTTCTGATTGACGCCTACAAAAAACGGGTAAAAAAGCAGCTTGACATTGGCATGAAGCAAACCGCGTTGTCTTATGCCATTCTCGTCATTCCGCTATTTTTGATTTTTATCCTGCTGTTTGACTCCCGGTTTTCCGTTACGCTCACCATGCCCCTGTCCATTGCCTACGGGAGCGCAATAATTTTGGGTTTCATCACATCTCTGGTCATGGGGCAAACCTATAAAACGCTGCCTTTCATTGTCTGGCTGAAAGTTTATCGGGGCAAAGTCGGGAAGGTAATTCTCCCCCTGCCCAAAGACCTTTATTTTGAAAAAGTTGCAGTTGCCCAAACGTGGATTTTTGCAGCCGGTTTTGCCGTTTTGCTGTCAGGAATTTCCGCTGCATTGGAAAAATTAGTGGTAGCAGGCGGAATTATTCTGCTTTTATCGGTGGCGCTGTACAACTTTAATATTTTTATAATTGTTTTTCACAAAGCAAAACGCAAATAACCCTGTTATGAGTCCGGAAGAAAAAGATATGATTGAACTGCTGCGGGAAGTGATTGACCCGGAGCTGATGGTGAATATTGTTGATCTCGGTTTGGTCTATGGCGTAAAGTATGACGAGCCGGGAAAAAAGGTTGATGTGATGCTGACGCTGACTTCACCGGGTTGTCCGATGGGCGGAATCATTATGGAAGATGCCGAAAATTCCATAAAAATGGAATATCCTGAATGCGAAGTCAACATTAATCTTGTGTGGGAACCGCCCTGGTCAACGGAAATGCTGACCGACCGGGGAAGAGAAGAGTTAGGTTTTTATTGAATCTGGGTGAAGCTCAAGCAAACAGGCATTTATGGAATTTCAAGCCTACTCAGCACCGCTTTGTTTTGGTTGATTTTTTGTGCCAATGACTGAATGGTGAGTCTGTTCATCAAATCGTAAAATGCGTCTCTCACCTCTGCATAATCTTCATGCATCGGACATGGATTTTGCACATTGCACGACTCCAGCCCAAACCCGCACTTATGGAAAAAGTCGTGCCCTTCGGTAACATTCATAACTTCTAACAAAGTCATGGGCTTTGACGGATCGTCGAAGAAAAAGCCGCCACCCCTCCCTCTCATAGACGAGATTAGTCCTGAGCGGGTTATGTTCTGAAGCACCTTACCCGTAAACTCTTTGGGAGAATCAATATTTTCTGCAATCTCCCTGAATCCGGGCCTTTCTCCCTTCATGTTTCGTATGTAGATATAAACCAGCGAACGGATAGAATATTTAGTTGTTTTACTGAGCATAACTCATGTCTTTTTGTTTTTTTAATGAAATTGTTGCTGCAAAATCGGTTTTCTATTTTTTTGAATAACAAATATTTCATAAAGAGACAAGTGTATCTTTTAAGCTTTTCACAAGAACAGAATTTAGCTGTCAATGTTCTGATAAATTTTAAATTTGAACAGAAAATTGCAAAATCACATGCAAGTTCAATCAATTTATAATGTATATCCGCGACTTTATCCCTATGTAAGTTTCACACAAGTAGATTCCCAACCTATGGTTGAGAATGACGGCTCACTTAATACTCCACCAACATCGTCATTCACGCCCTTTGGGCGGGAATCTCCACTAGGGGCAAACATACGGATAAGCATTAATATATCTCACTTAAACAACTGATATATAGAAACTATCTAATAGCGATATACTGTTTAATAATTCAATCCGAAACAAAATCCTTTTTTATCAGATGGTGATATTTCTGAAAACTCACTGCTGCATATTGCGCAGAATTAAAATTATCCGTTTAAAAATCATAAGTTTGTGCTCAACAAAAATAGAAATTGAAATATTTCACACTATTTGAATAAATAAATTCAGAACGATATGAAAGCAGATTGTTTCATCGCTTATGCCGGAGCAGAAGCCACCCAAAAAATGGTGAAAGCACTGAGCACATGCGCTCTGATAAACCGGATTTTTATTATTTCTTCCGAAAACAGAGAAATTGCCGGTGCCCAACTTTTAATAAGCGAACATCCCCATTCCACTGAGGGCATTCGGAAAATTACCGAAAAAACCGCAGCGCCTTATGCGCTTTTTCTTCTGAACGACACGCTCGTTCTTCCCGGACAGTTTGCTGTTGAGCGGATTATTCAAACAGCGGAAGACACCGGTGCATCCATGGTTTACGCCGATTATCGCGAGGTCAGAAATGGTACGGAATCACTTCATCCGGTGATTGATTACCAACAGGGCAGTTTGCGCGATGATTTTAATTTTGGACCTGTGCAACTCTACCGTTCCGAAGCGCTGAAAAGTTTTCAGGAAGAAGATTTTGAACATGCCGGCTACTACGCTTTGCGGCTTCACGCTTCGCGGGAAGGCAAGATTCTGCGAATCCCGGAATTTCTGTTTACCATGGTGGAAACCGATCTGCGCAAATCGGGGGAAAAGCAGTTTGATTATGTGCGCTCTGCCGCACGGGGCAGGCAAATGGAGATGGAAAAGGCGTGCACAAACCACCTGAAAAAAATCAGCGCTTTTCTCGCGCCGCCATTTAAGGAAGTCAATTTTAAAGAATCTGAATGGCCCGTGGAAGTGTCGGTAATCATTCCGGTGCGCAACCGCGCAAAAACTATAAAAGATGCCGTTGAATCGGTAATCATTCAAAAAACAAATTTCTGGTTTAACCTGATTGTGGTGGATAACCATTCCACCGATGGCACAACGGAAATTCTTGAAAAATATTCCCGCCAGGGCATGCTCATTCACCTGATTCCGGAGCGTAAAGACCTGGGAATCGGCGGTTGCTGGAACGAAGGAATTTTTCACGAAAACTGCGGTCGCTTTGCCGTGCAATTGGATAGCGACGATCTTTACGCAAGCGAGCACACCCTGCAAACCATCGTAAATAAATTTTACGAAGAGAAATGTGCAATGGTTATTGGCAGCTATCAGATGACCAATTTTCAACTGGAAGAGATACCTCCCGGACTGATTGATCACCGGGAATGGACACCCGACAACGGACCTAACAACGCCCTGCGCATCAACGGACTGGGAGCACCGCGGGCTTTTTACACAAAAATTTTGCGCGAAATCAAAGTTCCAAATGTCAGCTATGGCGAAGATTACGCCGTGGGATTAGCCATTTCGGGAAGTTACAAAATCGGGCGGATTTATGAGCCGGTTTATCTATGCCGGCGCTGGGAAGAGAACACCGATGCCGCGCTGAGCACGGAAAAACAGAACAGCCACAATTTATACAAAGACCGGATTCGCACCATTGAGTTGCTGAAAAGAATTAGCAGAAACAAAAAAGAAACTACCTGACAAAGAGCACAATAAAATGAATGTTTTAGAAAACAAACTGATTCAGGATGAGGAACTTTTGCGTTACGGTTCCGTTTCCAATCTCAGCGAAAAGGCAATTTCATTAGTGAAACAACAGCAGGCAACCTGGAAAATTGCACAAAAAAATTTCAGAGCGCTTTCCGGTGTTCAGACAAGAAATCTGGATTTTGGTCATTTTCATGTTAAGCTTCAGCACAATCCGGGACGCATTCGCTCATCAACAGCCCGGACTGACGCAAAAAGTCTGAGCGAACGCCCCTGCTTTCTCTGTATAAACAGCACCCAGCCCGAGCAAAAAGGGATACTTCTCCGGGATAAATTTCTGATTTTTGCCAATCCTTATCCCATATTTCCGGTGCATCTCACCATCCCTTCGTTAGCGCATATTCCGCAGCGAATTTCCGGGTTTTTCCCGGATATGGTTGACCTTTCAAAAGAGCTGAAAGATTTCATCCTGTTCTATAACGGTCCCGAATGTGGCGCATCTGCGCCCGATCATTTTCATTTTCAGGCAGGAAACAAAGGATTTCTACCCGTTGAAAGTGAGCTTGACTTACTGGAATCTGACCACTCAAAAACGCTCTTTCAGGATGAAGAGCTGAAAGTTTTTGTGGTGAATGACTACCTGCGCCGGCTTGCAGTAATCAAATCGAAGAACCGTGAGCTGGCTGTCAAAACTTTTCAGTCTCTTTTCAACCGACTTCCATTTTTCGGTGATGATGAACCGATGGTGAATATTTTATGCTGGTTTACCGCCGGCATCTGGCATATTTTAATTTTTCCACGCTCGCAGCAGCGCTCTTCCCATTTTTTCAGAAAAGGTGACGGGCAAATTTTAATAAGTCCTGCAACTGTGGAGCTTTCGGGGGTAGTCATCGTTCCGAGAGAGAGAGATTTTCTTTCGGTTTCGCCCCGGATTATTGAAGAGATTTTTGCGGAAGTAACCCTGCATGAAACTGCTTATCAGCAGTGGCTGAACTCGTTGTCAGGGCTTTCTTTTAAAAAGCCCTGATGTGCCCTATGGCTTAAAACAGTAAAACCACAGCAGACACATCAGAGCACAATAATTGAAAAGGCTTAATTGCCCAAATCCCTGATTCTGATATTTCTGAATTTCAGCTCAGAGCCATGCCCCAAAAAGCCGATATATCCGGCTGAGCGCTTCAGACCGGGATGGTCTCTCCCGTCAAGCGTCCCGTTTTTGCTTGCTTCGGCAATGTCGCCATCCACGATAACGGTGCCGTTCAGCATAACTTTAATCCGCGTTCCGCGGATTTCCACTTCTTCATAATTCCACTCACCGACCGGTTTCAGATAGCCGCGCTTTGCGGGGATAACTCCGTAAACCGAGCCGTGATACTGATATTGATGAAGATTGGCATAAATGGGTGCTGTATCATCCAAAATCTGGATTTCCATGCCCTGATAGGCGGCATCTCCGGTAAGCGGTGCGCGAATGCCCAATCCGTTGTTTGCCCCCGGTGTAAGCTGAAACTCAAAGCGAAAAATAAAATCGGAATACTCTTTTGCCGTAAATATATTTCCGTGTCCGCCCCGTGAAGGCTGAACAACCATTTCGCCATCCTGGGCAAAATAATCGACGGTATTTCCCTGCCATCCATCTAAATTTACGCCATTGAACAGCGAAACAAAGCCTTCGGCTTTTTCCTCTTCCGTCAAACCGATTTCATCGGTTTTTATCTCTTTTACCCAAATATCGCGGAAAGCCAGTTCATTACCGTGTGCCTGCAACTCAATGGTTCCCTCCCTGAAAATCGGAATGCTGCGATCCCAGTAGTTGTCCATGCGTACGTTGTCCACGACCAACTCACCGTTCAGATAAACCGTAACATTTTCGCCAATCATGGTAATTCTGAATGTGTTCCAGTCATCAACGGGATTGTCGGCAACTTTCAGCGGATCACGGATATTGTCGCGGTTGTTGTTGTACAATCCGCCGGAGCCAACCTGTGCACCGACTTCAACCCGCGAAGTGTCCCAAATCTGCACCTGTGGCGTTCCGCGAAGATAAATTCCGCTGTCTCCCTTTTTGGTGATTTTCCAGTCCACAACCATATCAAAATCACGATACTGCTTTATGGAAACAAGGTTGGCGCCGTGTCCGTTGAAAATGATTTGTCCGTCTCTCACACTCCAGTTTTCAACCATTTTCAAATTGGCTTCCTCCTGAGCTTTTGCGCGTTCCGCATCGCTCAATTTTGCAATTTTTATGGGATTGCCGTCTAAAAGCATTCCCTGCCATCCATCCAGATTTTTACCGTTAAACATGGAGACAAATCCCTCCTCATCCGACATTTTATCCAGATAATTATTGATGTTAATCTTGTCATAATCACTCTCCTCGCCGGAAATAACAGCTACTGTCCGATTCAGCAACTCCCTCACTTTTTTCCCGGAAAAACTGTTTTTCCCGTTGGAATCGGGCAGGGCAATGCGCATGATTGCACGTGCTGCTGCCTGCTGAAGTGCACCAACATCCAGATACTGCTCCAGATAAATTAGCGACAAAAACGTTTTCAGGTTTCCAATGCCGTTTATAATCTGCCGCTGGTCTTCAACTTCGGTTGCAAATGGCATGATTTTCCGGTATTGCAGCAATTTCTGATCATCGGGAAGGTTTGCCGTGCGAACCTGACGGACAAAGTTTGAAACTGCTTTTTTCCGGTAATCGCCGGTTGAACTTTCAGCCACCTGATACAGCGAACCGGCGGCAGAGTAGTCTTTCCAGCTTGTCAGTGCGCTAAAAGCGGCATCTTTCAGACTGCCTGTCGAATTGTTGAAATACCCGGTGATAGTTTGCAGAACCACATCGCCGCCAATTTCGGGAAGAATCGCAATGATACGCTCTTTTTTATCGGTTGAATTTAACGCCTGCAACAATTTACCCTTTTCCGTTTTTTCGGCTTCCGCACCTTTTGCAGCAGCCACAACAGCTAACTGAGCCTGCTTAATCTCCTCGTCTCCCTTAGCATCTGCAAGCAACTTTATCAGTGCATCCAGATTTTCTTCAGTTGAAATATGTTTCAGCGCATCAAATGCAGCGCTCTTTTCGTCCTGATTTGCAGAATTGGTTAGCGCCAGAATATCATTGAAATAGGCATTTCCGGATTTGGCTGCAATCAGGTTTATCAATCCGGCTTTTGTTGCTCCGGAAGTTTGCTTCATCTGCAAGGCAACTGGCGCCAGATGCTCTTTATCAAGAAGTTGTGCTAATGCTGCTTTGGATGCATCAATGTCATTGCCTCCTGCCAGATGATTCAAAATTGCCGGAACAGCATCTTTCCCCTGCAACCTGACCAAAGCTTCAATAACATCTTCGCGCACTACCGGAGAAGAATCGTTCAGATTCCGGGCAACAAAATCAATTGCCAGCGGATCGCCGCGACGACCGAGCATATCAATAATTTCAGCTTTTTTATCGGCAGCCAGTGTGCTGCTTGCCTTTGAAATCCACTGCCGTGTTCCTGCAACACCGCCAACATTTTGAGCAATATTCAATATGGCATAACGATACGCTTTATTGTTGCTGTCAACGGATTTGAGCAATTCCGGCATCGCTTCATAACCATAATTTGCGGCATAAACTGAAAGCGCACCGGCATAATTGTGCAATTTTTCATCTGAACGGTTGGCTTTCATAATCGCTTTCAGCGCTTTTTTGCTCAATGCGTGTTCACCACGCTGAGCCAGCCGGTCGGCATAAACAAGAAAAGCTTCGGCAGCATTTGCCGGGCAATATTCAAAATTTGCTCTTTTGGCAGCGCCAAGCAAGAGTTTGTAGGAATCGGGGCTGCCGATTTCTGCAAGCGCCATGAGCGCTGTTTTAAGCGTATTCAAATTGGAAGTTGATGCTGCATCTGCAATCCGGCTCACTGCCGGTTCATATCCAAACTCACCCAAAGCCTTTATCAGCGTTGGTTTTACCGACTCACCGGCATTTGGTAAAGCTTCCAAAACAGCTGCGGCTGCCTGGCTTCCTCCAACTGACAGTAACGCCTGCACAGCAGGTTCGGCAAGCTGATCATTGGTCAGGTATTTTTTCAGCGGATCAACAATATTGTTACTTCCTGTTAATTGCAATTGATTCAGCAAGAATGTCCTAACTTCCGTATCACTCTGCTTTTCCAATGCAGTCAACAGGTTTTTCTCCAACATTGCACGGGATTCCTCTCTTCCGAAAACACTGGAATAGCGAGTCATCCCGTTAATGGCAAAACGAACGGCAGTGTCGTCTCCCTCTCCGGGTGGCGTCAGCTGCTCCGCTATTTTCTGAAATCCTTCGGGCCCCAGGTCTAACATTTCACCTAAAACTCTGTCCAAATGAACCAGATCATTTGTGGGCATCTGGGCAAGGGCATCGGCAACTTTCGTATCGAGTGTACGCCTGTCCTGCGCAGAAACAGAGGCAAAAACAAATGCCAGGGTAAAGATGATTGTAAATTGAAATATTTTATGTTTCATTTTTTCAAGATTAAAATTTTTATTCATGGAATTCAGATTATCCAGGGTGCGCGCATGGGTGGGTTAAGTAGCCGGTTTGCACCTTCATCGTCGATAAACTCTAACTTATCGGGGTCAAAATTGAGTGTGCGCCCCAAACGGACGGCAATAATTCCCAGATTTACCAATGTTGCGGAACGGAACCCGTTGGTTTCGTTCAGTGCAAATTTTTTCCGCGTTTTCACTGATTCAGAGAAAATACCGATTTGCGGTTCCGGATCGGGCAAAGTTTTCAGGAATGACTGCAAATTGGGAATATCGGAACGGAATCCACGGTATATTTTCCCGTAAGGTCCTTCAATATAAGCTGCATCTTTATCCTTATTTTCGCCGTCGAGAATAATCTGGCATCCGTCTGCATAAGTATAGGTAATCCGCCTCCATGAGCCGACTGCATCATAATGTTGCTGCGGTGCATCCACTTCAATTTTCACCGGACTGGTATCATCTTTTCCAAGCATATACTGCACAGGATCAAGATAATGCTGCCCCATATCGCCTAAGCCGCCGCCATCGTAATCCCAGTAGCCGCGAAATTTGGAATGCACTCTTTCGGGATTGTAAGGCTTATAGGGAGCAGGTCCAAGCCAGAAATCGTAATCCAAAGTTTCCGGAACCGGCATGGGTTTCAGATTATGTTCGCCGCTCCAGTAAAATTTCCAGTCATAGCCGGTTATTCCGCTCACGGTAAATTTCAGGGGCCAGCCTAAAATACCGCTGTCAATAACCTTTTTCAAAGGTTTCACATCGGTTCCCAATCCATAGAAAGTGTCTTTGAAACGGAACCAGGTGTTCAGCCGGAACATTCGTCCATGGGCATTCACGGCTTCCACCACCCTTTTCCCTTCACCGATGGTTCGGGTCATCGGCTTTTCACACCAAATGTCTTTCCCTGCCCGTGCAGCTTCCACAGCCATGATGCCGTGCCAGTGGGGGGGAGTGGCAATGTGCACAATATCCACTTCGGGCAGTGCAATCAATTCCCTGAAATCATGGAAAGTTTTCACCGAATAGTCAATCATGCTTTCGGCTCTGTTCAGATGCAGTTTTTCCACATCGCAAATGGCAACCACACGGGTTCCCTCATAGGGAATATGCCCGCGTCCCATTCCGCCAACACCAATAATTCCCTTGGTGAGCTGATCCGATGGCGGCAGATAGCCGTTGCCGCCCAGCACGTGACGTGGGACGATGGTTATCCCGGCTCCCGCAACCAATGCGCTTTTTAAAAATCTTCTTCTTGAAGTCGGATTGTTTTTACTCATTATTTATACAGTTTAAAATTGTTTGTTGAATTTATCTTTTAAAATCGTTTTAACCTCTTCCATGGGTATCTCTCTGTTCAGCTCTTCGCTGATGGATGTTACGCCAAAGGTGAGTCCGCAGGGATTGATATAGCTGAAATAGCGCATATCGGTGTTCACGTTGAGCGCAAATCCGTGCATGGTTACATAACGGCTGACGCGCACTCCGATTGCACAGATTTTTCGTGCGCGGGAAGGATGGGTTGCATCAATCCAGACACCGGTAGCGCCCGGTTTTAAAGCTCCGGTCAATCCATATTCCGCAATGGTGCCGATAATCGCTTTTTCCATCTTTTCGATGAATTCGCGAACTCCGATCCGGTAATATTCTAAATCAATGATAGGATAACCGACAAGCTGTCCGGGTCCGTGGTAGGTGATATCGCCGCCCCGGTTGATTTTGTAAAATGTAGCCTCGATTTTTTTCAGAAAGTCTTCCTGAGCTAACAGATTTTTTTCATCACCGCTTTTGCCCAACGTGTAAACATGGGGATGTTCAACCAATAAAAAATGATTTTTTGAAGAAGGTTTTTTTGTTGCGCTCTTTTCAGCAACAATTTCTGAAAGTATCTCTTCCTGAAGATCCCAGACTTCCTTGTAATCTTTTAAGCCGATGTCGTTATAAAAAAATTCTGCCACTTTTAAAGAAATTTAAAAAATTCCGGTCTGAGAATTAATTCACCGAATGGATTTGATTTTGCACAAAACTAATAAAAATGCAGTTTTTTTGGTGTTTTCAGGATTAAAACATCAAAAATTTGCGGTTTGTTCTGG
>CAYNOQ010000032.1:13081-27874 GCA_964398855.1 uncultured Mariniphaga sp.
GACTTCTATATCCCCTATTTTGAAACCGGGCTTAAAGCCGGCAGAAGATTACACCGAGCTGAAGATGGATTTGAACAAAGAATTGGTGAAAAACCCCTCATGCCAGTTTCGAGCGCGTGTTCAGACCGGACATGGAGACTCAAGCAGGAGCACTTGTCAAAATGCTACACAACCCGATGGGAAGATTTGTTGGAAATTTAATTATCACCAAATGAGGCATATACTATCCTTTTTAGCTGCTTTTCTTTTTTATGGGTATCTATTGGCTGACATTGCACCTAACCCTATTGTCATAAAAGGAATTTACACTCCGGACAGCTGCGAAGTTCAGATGGTTAGTGAATTTGTTTTTGCTGACATCTATAACGATTCGGCGAGAGTGGAATGCACTTTTGAAATGCTGAACCATGGAAAGAGCCAGACCATTCAGGTTGGTTTCCCGGAAATGAATTTTCAGTACTGGTCAATGGGACCATACAATGAAAATGACCGGGCAGTTTTTCAGATTACCGTTGATGGCAGAGTGCTGACCGGAAATGACATAAAAGTGCCTGAAAAATTAGAAGATATTTACGGAGAATTTATGCAGATTTATTCGGTGGAAAAGGAGTTCAGAAGAAAATTTGACAGTATTATAGTTGCAAACCGTGTGATAATTAAAAACAACGGCAATTACAGGTATCCTTCTGAAACAGCCTCACGGAGTGCAAATCACGCTTTGGAGAATTTATATGCCTGGCGCAGTTCACATCCTTTTATCGGTTCAGAATTTGAGCTCTGGAAAAAATATGACTCGCTGAAAGTGGAAGGAGACTTTCCCTGGTATATGTGGGATGTCCATTTTGAAAAAAATGAAAGGAAAACCATCAAAGTGGTCTATTCTTTACCCTCCGGGATGGGATACGGCGGGCAATACCGCTATTTCAAATATATTTTGGAAACTGGAGCCGGCTGGCACAAAACCATTGAAAAAGCGGAAATAAAATTGCAGATTCACGATATTGCCATGAGCAATATCGAAAAAATATCACCGGTTGGCGGTCTGATAGATTATAAGGAAAAAACCATTTCATGGATGTTGGAAAACATTAAGCCCACTGCCGAAGATGATATTTACGTGCAATATTTCAACCCAAAGGAGCGGCGTCAGTGGAGAGCTTATCAAAACAGGCGGAAACGGGCTATGACCTTCAGAAAATGAAAAATTTTCAAATAAAGTTTTTAGCAAAGCCAAAAACCTGTTCCATGCAAACCAAACTAAATGCAAAGCATTGTTATTCAGCGAAAAATGATAGAATTCCCATTATTTTTGCGACAGGGTGATGAGCGGCACAATCATCTCTTCCAAAGAGATTCCGCCATGCTGAAAGGTATCTTTGTAGTAGTTTGCGTAGTAGTTGTAATTATTCGGATAGGCAAAAAAGTCGTTGTTTCGTGCAAAAATGTAGCTGGTGCTCACATTTCGCGAAGGAAGATGCGCCCGGCGCGGGTCACGCACTTCAAAAACATGTTTGGATTTGTAGTTCAGGTTTTTCCCTAATTTATACCTCAGATTTGTATTGGTTTCGCGGTCGCCGATTACCTTCACCGGGTTGTTCACTTTTATGGAGCCATGGTCTGTTGTTACCACCAGCTTGATGTTGCTGCCGGCAAGATTACGGATAAGCTCCAGCACAGGCGAATGGTTGAACCAGCTCAGGGTCAGCGAGCGGTATGCCTTTTCATCGTTTGCCAGCTCACGGATCATGTTCATTTCGGTGCGGGCATGTGAAATCATATCCACAAAGTTGAAAACCATGACCGAAAGGTCGCTCTCCAAAATATTTTTCAAACTTTCAGACAACTGCCGTTCACGGCGGATGCCGGTTACTTTTTCAAAGTACAGTTTTTCCTGCCGCCGGTGCCGTTTCATCTGCCGGATTAAAAGCTCCTCTTCGTGCTGGTTTTTATTTCCCTCATTATCATCATCTTCCCATAATTCGGGATAAACTTTTTCAATTTCGGCAGGCAACATTCCCGAAAAAATGGCATTGCGGGCATACATGGTGACTGACGGCAAAATGCTGAGATAAAGTTCATCGGAATCGATCCGGAAATATTGTTCAAAAACCGGGCTGAGCGTGCGCCACTGGTCGAAGCGCAGATTGTCGATGACAAGCACAAAAACTTTGTTTCCGGCATCTAACAGCGGAAAAACCTTATGTTTGAAAATATCATGGGAAAGAGTGGGGCGCTCGCCAAAATCCCTGCTGAGCCATTCTATATAATTTTCTCTGATAAATTTGAAAAAAGAGTTGTTGGCATCATCTTTTTGCATGGCTAACACCTCATCCATCGTATTGTCATCGGAAGCGCCCAGTTCAATTTCCCAAAAAACAAGTTTTTTATAAATATCCATCCACTCCCGGTAGTCTAACCGGTCATTTATGCGCATACCGATTTGCGAAAACTGGGTTTGATATGCGGATGTTGTCTGTCGTGTGACTAATCTTTTCTGATCAATATTCTTTTTCAGCGTAAGCAGTATTTGCCTGGGATTCACCGGTTTGATGAGGTAATCGGAAATTTTTGCACCAATCGCCTCATCCATAATATTCTCCTCTTCGCTTTTGGTAATCATAACAACCGGCACGTTGGGCGATACTGCCTTTATTTCGGTCAGCGTTTCTAAACCGGTCAGTCCCGGCATATTTTCATCCAAAAAAATAATGTCATAAAAATTGCTTTTAACCATTTCAACGGCATCTAAACCGTTATAGGCAATTTCCACTTCATAGTCTTTATTTTCAAGAAAAAGAATATGTGCGCGGAGGATATCAATTTCGTCATCAACCCAGAGTATTCTTGGTTTTCTCATATTTTTCTATCTTAATTGTTCATGGAATGATAAATATACGAACAAAAAGGGTACCGCGCTGGCAGTTAACATTTTTTAAGCACATTACTCACCCAGATAGATGAGCTTATAGAAATCCATATAATCGTTGATATTTCTCTCTTTCAGGAACACTTCAAAGTTGTTGGTAGAGATGAGAAAATTTCGGTAACTTGCCGTTCCGAGCGGGGTATAGAGATCGCGGTTTTGAACCACAGTGCGCGAATAGCGCGTTGCCGCTTCTTTGTCCTGAAGTCCTGAAATTACAATTGCCACGCGGAATTCATCCACTGGAACTTCCCTGATTTGCAGCTGCTCCTCTTCGCCGGCAGCGTTAAATTGCTCAATGCCCTCGGTAAATTTCGCCTTATCCACTCCTTGTGCCGGAATCACAAAAACAAAGTAGTGCGGCGCTTCAATCTCTGTACTGTATGGTCCGGAATAGGTTTCCTGAGAAGTTTCTTCGGAAACAGTTTCCTGCTGCTCTGCCGAAGTTTGTTCCTGCTGCTCCCTGATCTGCCCGGGGGCAGATTGCGCCGGAGTGCGCTGAATATAGTAGGTACGGAAGAAGTCAATGTAATCATCGACTTTGTTTCCGTCTGTCATTTTTTCCAGATTTTCATCTGTAATCAGGAAATTCCGGTAAGTAACCTGCCCCAGCGGTTCAAACAGGCTGCGGGTGGTAACCACCGTGCGGAAATAGGACATGGCTTCATTAATGGACGGAATCTGATGAACAACCATCAGTTGATACTCTCCAGCCTGCCTGATGCGTGTTCCAAGGTTTAGCCCTCTGAACTGATTGCGGTTGAACTGAGTGAAACCCGTTAAAGTTGTTTTCAGGGAGAGCCGGTTGTCTTTCACAGCCAGCACAAAATTCTGCGGACCGCTGACATCTGCCGTAAACAGGTCTGATGCACCGGTTTCCACAACCCTGTATTCACCGCGTTCACGAAGTATCTGCTCTTCTTCGCGCGCTTTTGCCATAAGCTCTTCGGGAGAAATATCCAAATCGTCGTCACTGAAATCCGGACCGATGTATCTGCTGTAGTTTTTCACAAAAAACCGTAAATATTCAGCATTGGATTGTTCTGAAAGTATCTCCCTGTAATTGGTTGAAGAGATGACGAAGTTTACATAGTCGATTCCGCTGAGCGCCCTGAAAACCGGTGCCCTCCGAATGATTGCCCGGTGATAAATCACGCCGTCGTCCTTGCTCCCGAGCGCCCTGACCACCACCATGTTGGTTTTTTCGTTCAGCGCTTCGGTTTCAATGTCAAAATCGATTTTTGTGTAGTGGTCAATGTTGTAATTGGCAATATCAAATTTGAGCCTGTTCATATCCACGGCAGCATTCAGCGGATAGGCAATCACAAAATAGTGGAGCAGGTCTTCTTCGTAGGAAAATTTACCGCCAAACTCATCATTTTCCATGCGTTGTGCCATCAGAAGTTCTTCATTTTGAATCTCTTCATTGATATATCCTAAGTCTATCAGTTTTTGATAATCGACAAGCGCACTGTCCTGAATCAGCATAAGAATTTCATTTGCAAGGGGTGTCGGTTCGGCGCCGGGCCAGGTTTTAATATAGCTTTTCAGCTGATTTTCAAAACCGGTCATGTTGGTCTGAGTGCCTTTCGCCACCGCCTCCATAAATTCAATTTTTGGCACCATTGCGCTGTCAGGTTCCATCTTTTTCATGGATTGGGAAAGCTGAATAACATTTCTGTAATTGCCTGATCTGTAGCTTCTGAAAGTTTCCTCGTAAATTCGGTTCAGACTGTCGGCTTTTGCCTGCATCTCCACAAAAAAGTTGGGATTTTGCAGGTACTGTGCATATTTGCTTGCCGGGAATTTTGAAATAATCAGATTGCGGTAGTGATCGGATTTTTGCTTGTCTCCCAGAAGTTCATACAAATCATACAGATCGAAAAAAGCGGAAAGCTGATAGATATTGTTCGGATAGCGCCTCATCAGCTCCTCGAATGCTTCTGCCGCACGTTTATAGTTCAAAAACTCTGATTTATAGAGCTTCCCGGCGTTGTAAAGCGCATCTCTGATTTTGTCGTGGGAGATTGCCATCAGCGAATCGGTGAGCGGCAGGTCCTGCGTGTAGAATTCTTTCTGAAGCGGGTCTTCCACCCGAATTACCATCTGAGATGAGTCTGCACTTTCGTCAAAAAAGGCAATATCATCCATTGAAACGGTACTTTTATTTGAGCGCCGCCAGTTATCTTCCAACTTTCTCTGTCCCCAGCGCTGCTGAAAAGTAACCTGCCCGTAGGCAATGGTTTGCGGATTATAAAAATACCAGCCTGCTCCCTGCTGGTCTGCTCCCATTCCCATCCTGTAGCGGTTTGAGCGATAGTATCCCTGATCGCTTCTGCCCTGCAGTGCGAGGCTCTCCATATCCCGTTGCCGCTCCTGTTCTTCACGCATCATCCGGGCAATCAGCGCTTCCCTTTCACTTTCGGGCATTCCGGCTATGCGTTGCAGGCTGTCTTCCCTTTCAACGGTGAAAATATTTTCAACCAGATTGGTGAGACTGCGGTACTGGACAGAAAGTCTGTCATAATTCGGGTAGTTGTTATCAATAATTATCATGGCGCTGTCATAATACGCCTGCGCTTCCCGGTAATTCTGTATATCGAAGTAGATATCGGCAACCGTGATAGAAGATTGCGCCCGCTGAAACTGGTTGTTGTAGCTGGTTGCCACGGAGTTTCTGTAATTTTCAATGGCTTCATCCCGGTTTCCTTCCCGGGAATAGATATTCCCCAAAGCATAATAAATCTGGTCGCGAAACTCTCTGTTCTTTCTGTCGCGAAGCATTTTCTGTAACTCCCGTTTGATTTTTTCCGCATCGCCGTGCTCCGAAAAAACGCCTGCGGCATTGATTTTTGCATTAAAAGCCATCCGGTAATCCGGATTCATGCGGGTTACCTTTTGGAATGCCTCGGCAGCCTGCACCGGTTGTCCCAGTTCCTGATAAAGCTGTGCCTCAATATATTGCAGCCTTGCCTTTTTCTTTTTCCAAAATATTTTGCCCATGGCAATATCTAAGAATTTTATGGCTTCAGCATAATCTTTCTGCTTAATGTAGTAATCGGCAGTGGCAACCGCCAGATCGCGCTCAAGTCTTCGGGGAAACTCCCTGTTGTTCTGGATTGCCTGAATCATTTCGGCAGCTTCGGCAAAGCGTTCTAACTCTGCATAACTGCGCAGTTGCCAGATTTGTGCTTCGTGCCGTGCGTCTCCATCGTGATATTTCCGCTGAATATAGGAAAAGTTGTCGATAGCCGTCAAAAAATTGTGCTGGTAGAAATAGGCTTTCCCCATCAAAAGGTAGCTGTCGTCAATCCATTTGTTAAACTCTTCCTGACTTGCAAACTCCTGATAGCGGCGTGTTCTGCGTTTACGGCGTTTGGGTTTTTCGGTAATCGAATGGATTTCAATCAGCTTTGAAGCTTTCAGAATGGTGTTGTCCATGTCGGATTGTACCAGATTTGCCGCAGACGGATCACTTTCAGGATAAATGGGAAGAATTCGTGTAAAATTGTTGTCAATACTTGTTTCAATCCGGTCTATGCCCGCCTTAAAACTCTCATTGGCATTGAAGTAAATATTATATTTTGACGTGACTTTGTGGTAAGCCCGTGATGCAAACGTATTTTTCTCGGTTGAACAACCCTGAAAGAGAGCAATCAGCAGAAAAAATCCGGTCGTGTATAGTAAATATCGCTTCAAGTACAGCTTTTAATTGACTTAATAAACTCTTTTTGCTTGATAATATTGTAGGGCAGCGCCCTATTTATATCTCTGGCAAGGGCACAAAAATAACAAATTTTACAGGTGATTGTCCGTAAAAGCTGTCTGTTTATTTCTACATGGAAAAATTACCTTCTTGTGATTTTTACCTTTTTGGTGGGTGCATGTTTCAGGTTTCTGATGTGCACCTGATGTGCCAATGCTTTTGCTAATTCCGAAAAAGTTTCTCCTAAAACCGATTCGGAATTGAGCGCTACCGGAACTCCGTGATCGCCGCTTTCCCTGATACTCTGAACAATAGGTACCTGTCCCAAAAGTTTCAGCCCCAATTTTTCAGCCAGCGCCCTTCCGCCTTCTTTCCCAAAAATGTAATATTTGTTGTCGGGAAGCTCTTCCGGCGTAAACCACGACATGTTCTCAATCAGCCCCAAAACCGGCACATCAACCGCTTTGCTCTGAAACATGCTGACGCCGCGAATAACGTCTGCCAATGCAACATCCTGCGGCGTGGTAACGATTACGGCACCCGTCACCGGAAGTGTCTGAACCAATGTGAGGTGAATATCGCTTGTGCCCGGAGGAAGGTCAAAAATCATATAGTCCAATTCACCCCAGCTGGCATTCATAATCAGCTGCTTGAGCGCATTGGAAGCCATCGGTCCGCGCCAGATAACCGCACTGTCGGTCTCCACAAAAAAGCCGATGGAGAGAAACTTTACCCCATATTTTTCTAATGGAATGATCATATCCTGCCCGTTGACGTTTTCACCTTCGGGGCGATCGTATTCACTGCCAAACATTTTGGGCACGGACGGACCAAAAATATCGGCATCAATCAACCCCACTTTGGCTCCATTTTGGGCAAGCGCAACCGCCAGATTAACCGCTACCGTAGATTTCCCGACACCGCCTTTTCCCGAAGCAACGGCAATAATATTTTTAACTTCGGGCAAAACCGGACGCTCCATGTTGTGCAGAAACTTGACGGCAATATTGTCTTCAATCTCCACATGCTCACCCAGATAGTGCTTGATAGCGTTTTCACACGCTAAAACGAGCGCTTCAATATTCGGATCATCGCTTTTTTGAAAAACAAGCGAAAAACTGACCCGCTGCCCGGCAATGCGGATTTCCTGTACCATATCCAATGAAACCACATCTTCGTTGCTGCCGGGATAATTTATGGTGCGTAAAGCGTCCATAATATTTTTGGGAACTATCAATCCGTGGGGAATATCATTCATAACAATTGTATTTTTATTAAGCACACAAATTTAAAAAAATATCTTAGGGTATTTTAATTTTTTGCTCAGCCGGTCGGGTTCGTCCGACAAATTGGGTTGAGAAGTATCTTTCGGGGCGGGAAACAAAGTTTTGATCCGCTCTGCCGCTGTTTTCTTTTACCTTTATGCCAAATTTTTCAGTGATGCCCGATTTTACATTGTTGCAGTGGCTGCTGCTGTTTTTGTGTGCTGCTTTGATTGGCATGTCGAAAGTTGGCGTTCCGGGAGTTTCACTTTTTGTGATTCCTGTTCTGGCAATTATTTTTGGAGGAAAGGCTTCCACCGGAGTTTTGCTGCCGATTTTGATTATGGCTGACTGGTTTGGCGTGGGTTATTTTCATCGTCATGCAAAATGGAAATATCTTCGGAAGCTTTTACCGTGGGCTTTCGCAGGAATTGGCGTTGCATTGTGGGTTGGTCAGGTGGTGAGTGATGTGTGGTTCAAAAACATTATTGCCATTTTGGTTTTCATCTGCATTGCCCTGATGTTGTGGGAAGAGAGGCAAAAAAACCGCTACCTCCCCGACAGCTGGTGGTTTGCAGCATTTATGGGCATTCTTGGCGGATTTGCCACCATGATGGGAAATGTGTCGGGCCCCATATTTGCCATCTACCTGCTGGCAATGCACTTGCCAAAAAATAACTACATCGGCACCGGCGCCTGGTTTTTTCTGATTATCAATCTGACAAAATTTCCTTTGCACCTGTTTGTGTGGCAAACAATTACCCTGCAAACCCTGAAATTAGATCTGATTTTGCTGCCGGGAATTGCAACCGGCGCTTTTCTGGGAATATGGTTAGTGAATAAAATTCCCAACAAGACCTACCGTACTTTTGTTATTACTGTTACAGCAATTTCAGCATTCATGTTATTGCTCTGATAATGAGCTGCCTGAGATATTGCTCCTATTTTTATATTTTTGCAACTCCCCGTTGGGGTAATGGTGTTAAACATTAATCATTCTTGATATGGAACCTTTGGTAAATTATTTTAAAGATATTGAAGTGGATACTGTTCTGGATATCGGAACAGGGAGCGGGGCATTTTTAAAGGTGCTGCACAAAATATTTCCCAAAGCTCACATTACAGGCATCGATCCAAACAGCGAATCACTTGAAAATGCCCGCAAGTTCTTTCCCGATGTAACTTTTCTTGAAATGGAAGCGGGAAATATGAAATTTGATGACAACTCTTTTGATGTGGCGGCAATTTCCATGGCTCTTCATCACCTTCCAAAAGTGAAAAAAGCGCTGAGAGAGATGAACCGGGTTGTCAAACCTGACGGATATGTCATCATCAGCGAAATTATCAGCAACAATCTGAACCCGGCGCAGGAAGTTCATAAGTTGTTTCATCATTTCAGGAGTCGCATCGACCGCCTGACCGGAACTTTTCACCGGAAAACTTTCAGCAGCGATGCTATTCTAAGCATGCTGAAACAGACGGAGTTACCGGTTCAGTTCTATTTTGAGCACCGGAGCAACATGAATCTTCTTGAAGATGAATCGGAGCTTGAATTCAAGGTTGACCGGATGAAGCAGATGATTGAAAGAATAAAGGGGCGCCCCGAATACGATTTGCTCTATCCGCAGATTGAAGAATTCAGGCAGAAAGCGATGGAATACGGGCTTCAGGCGCCCACGAAGCTTGTTATTGTATGCAGGAAAAAAGTGCTGAATTAGCCTTTTAACGCTTCCGCGCCACTCACAATTTCCAGAATTTCGCGGGTGATGGATGCCTGTCTCACCTTGTTGTATTGCAGGGTTAAATCTTTTAAAAGCTCGGTGGCATTGTCGGTAGCCTGGTGCATGGCAGTCATTCTTGCGCCATGCTCTGCAGCATGTGAGTCGAGTAAAGCCCTGAAGAACTGCACTTTCAGCGTTCTGGGAATCAGGTCTTTCAAAAGGATTTCCTTGGAAGGTTCAAAAATATAATCGTGATAATGATTTTTGATTTTCTTTTTTTTAGCTTTCACGGGAAGAAACTGCTCTGCCACATTCACCTGAGTGGCTGCATTTAAAAACTGATTATAGACCAGCTCAACCCTGTCGTAAACACCTTCGGTAAAGAGTTCCATAATTTTTTCCGCCAACTTGTGCGATTCGGCAATAACGAGATTGTCGAACAGTTCATGGTGACTCTCAATCACGTTCATTCCGGCAGATACAACATGTTTTTCTGCCTGCCTGCCAATGCAAATAAAATCAACATTGCCGGACTCCTGCTGCTCATGGTATTTTTCCAAAACCAGCTGCAGCGCCTTTTTGGCAATGTTCAGGTTAAATCCGCCGCAAAGTCCGCGGTTGGAAGATACAAGCACGATAAGCACCTTTTCGGGAGAACGTTGCAGCGTGTAAACCGATTTGTTGTTCGTTTCAAAAGTTGATTCCAGCGATTTCAGAATTTCGTATAATTTATTGGCGTAAGGTCTGATTTGAAGTATGGCATCCTGTGCTTTTTTGAGCTTTGCCGCCGACACCATTTTCATGGCGCCTGTAACCTGACGGGTAGTTTTTATTGATGCAATGCGTGTGCGTATTTCTTTTAATCCGACCATTTTTTCAGCGCGTTACTCCTTTTTTTTGTATTTCAGAACAACCTCGGTTGCAACACTTTGCAGAACAGTTTCCATTTTACTGCTCATGTTTCCCCCTTTGGTGGAGTCGAGCACATCGCGGTGTTCCGCTTCCATTATTTCCAGAAATCTTTTTTCAAATTCTTTGATTTTATCCACCGGCACATGCCTGAGCAGTTCGTTGACGCCGCAATAGACAATTGCCACCTGGTGCTCGATTTTCATGGGAGAATACTGATTCTGCTTCAGTATTTCCATGTTTTTTCGTCCTTTGTCCAAAACGCGCATTGTTGCCATGTCTAAATCGGCGCCGAATTTTGCAAAAGCCTCTAATTCACGGTATTGTGCCTGGTCTAATTTCAGGGTTCCGGCAATCTGTTTCATGGACTTTATCTGTGCATTTCCTCCCACGCGCGAAACCGAAATTCCCACATTGATTGCTGGCCTGAATCCGGCATTGAACAGGTTGGATTCCAGAAAAATCTGTCCGTCGGTGATGGAGATCACATTGGTTGGAATATATGCGGAAACATCGCCTGCCTGAGTTTCAATTATGGGCAGTGCGGTGAGTGAACCTCCGCCTTTCACCTTATTTTTCAGCTGCTCCGGCAGGTCGTTCATCCGGGCTGCAATTTCGTCCGATTCAATAATTTTTGCCGCACGTTCCAGCAGGCGGGAGTGGAGATAGAAGACATCTCCCGGATAGGCTTCGCGCCCCGGCGGGCGGCGTAACAGCAGGGAAACTTCACGGTAAGAAACTGCCTGCTTGGACAGATCATCTAAAATAATCAGAGCGTCGCGTCCGGTATCCCGGAAAAATTCCCCGATGGTCATTCCCGCATAAGGTGCATAAAATTGCAGCGCTGCCGGGTCTGAGGCTGTTGATGAAACAATGACGGTATAGTCCATTGCTCTGTATTTTTCCAATGTTGCAGCAATGCTTGCCACCGTGGAACCTTTTTGCCCGATAGCCACATAGATGCAGTAAACCGGTTCTCCTTTTTCAAAGTTTTCGCGTTGATTGATAATAGTATCAATTGCCACTGCCGTTTTTCCGGTCTGGCGGTCGCCGATAATCAGTTCCCGCTGTCCACGCCCGATGGGAATCATTGCATCAATTGCTTTCAGTCCGGTTTGCAACGGCTCTTTCACCGGCTGCCTAAAAATTACCCCCGGTGCCTTACGCTCTAACGGCATTTCAATCAGCTCGCCACTTATAGGACCTCTCCCGTCGATGGGTTCGCCAAGGGTATTTATCACCCTGCCCAACATTTTTTCACCAACCATGATTGATGCAATGCGGCTGAGCCGCTTAACGTTGTCGCCCTCCTTCACATCTTCCGAAGGTCCCAACAGAACAGCGCCAACATTATCTTCTTCCAGGTTGAGCACAATACCTTTAATGCCGCTTTCAAACTCAATCATTTCGTTGGATTCCACATTTGAAAGTCCGTATATTCTGGCAATACCGTCGCCAACCTGCAAAACAGTGCCTGCCTCTTCCAGTTCAGCTCCCGACTGAAAGTTTTTGAGTTGCTGTTTCAGGATTTCGGATATTTCTGCCGGATTTATATTTGTCATTTTTCAGTTTTTCTTTGTAAGTGAATATTTTCAGGAGTTTAACATCTCCTTTTTCAGTTTCTTTATTTGGGTGGCAATGCTTGCATCATACTGTTTATCATCAATTTGCAAAATAATTCCACCAATGATATGGGGACTTGTTCTGCCGGTCAGTTCCACTTTTGTTCCTAACTCCTTTTCTAAAATTTCTTCTGCTTTTTCCAACACTTTTTCATCCGGTTCAAAAGCTGTTGTAAGTACCGCCGTTTTGATGTTTTTCTCCTTTCGGATCAGATCAAGAACATTGAGACAAATCATGGGGATAAAAGCTTCCCGTTTGTTTTTGGTAATTAATTCCAGAAATTGAAGGGAAAGGCTGCTTATTTTTGTATCGAAAATACTTTTTATAATCTGAATTTTGCCGGATGCCTGAATCACGGGATTAATCAGGAATTCCTTAAAATCAGCAGATTGATTGCACACCGCCACAATATAGTCCATATCTTTTTTTATGTGGGAAAGAGAATCTTTTTCTTTTCCCAACATGAAAAGAGCTTTGGCGTACCGGACTGTTATAGCGCTGTGGTTCATAAATCAGTTCAGTTTAATTTCTTCAACTAATTGGTTGACTAACTCTTGCTGCCGTGTGTCTTCCGACATCTCCCTGCGTATAATTTTTTCGGCAATGATTAATGAAAGCTCGGTAATCTGCTGTTTCATCTCATCAATCGCCTTCTCCTTTTCATTGAGGATTTGCTGCTTTGCATTTTCAATGCTTTTTTCCGCTTCGCGACCCGCTTTCTCCTTTGCTTCGGCAATAATCTTCTCTTTCAGGTGCATTGCCTCGTTGAGCATTTTCTCCCGCTCCTGCCGGGCTTCATTCAGCAGCTGCACATTGCCGGCTTTCAGGTTCTCCATCTCTTTTCTCGCATTTTGCGCAGCACCCAGCGCATTTTCAATGGATTGCTCCCTGTCGTTCATTGCATTCAGGATGGGTTTCCATGCAAATTTTTTCAGGATGACTACAACGAATAAAAAGATGATTACCATCCAAAAAATCGTCCCAAAATCCGGAGTTACCAGTTCCATATTCCGTATAAATTATTTTAAAGTGAATTCAGATTGAAAACAGCTCCTCCGGCAATCCCGGAGAGAACTGTTTTAATTTGTCAGCTAAACAAACAATACTAATGCACAGACAATTACTGCGAAGAAGCAGACGCCTTCAATCAAAGCCGCTGAAACAATCAGGTTTGAACGAATGTCGCCGCTTGCCTCCGGCTGGCGTGCAATAGCTTCCATGGCACTTGAGCCAATTCTGCTGATGCCATAGGCTGCGCCAATGGCAACAAGCGCTGCGCCAAGTGCAGCACCAAACTCGCTAAAATTAGCTTTGGCTGCCGCCTCCGTTGTTTGTAGCAAAATGCCTAAAATCATTGATAACATAGCATTTAATTTTTAAAAAATGAATATTAATGGTTTTCCGCCGATGCCATCCCAAAATAGATGGCTGACAGCAGAGTGAAAACATAAGCCTGTATGAAAGATACCAAAATATCTAACAGCGTGATAAATATTGCAAAAACCACAGAAATCGGTCCAACGGCAAATCCGGCGGCAGGTCCGATCAGACTGCTGAAAATAAATATCAAACTCAGAAAAACCGTAACAATCATGTGTCCGGCAAGCATGTTTGCAAACAGACGAACCATCAGCACAAACGGTTTGGTGATCATCCCGGTCATTTCAAGAATGGGCATCAGCGGAATGGGAACTTTCAGCCACATCGGAACATCCGGATTGAAAATTTCTTTCCAGTAGTGCCGGTTTCCCCTGATGTTGGTAACAAAAAAGGTAAACATCGCGAAAACCAAGGTAACCGAAATATTGCCGGTAACATTGGCTCCAAACGGGAAAATGGGTATCAATCCCAATAGATTATTCAGCAGAATAAAGAAGAAGAGAGAGAGCAGGGCAGGCATAAATTTTTGATAACTCTTTTCGCCTATGGACGGAATTGCGATTTCGTTTTTTATGAATGCAATCACCGGTTCAATCAGGTTTTGCAAGCCCTTTGGCGCTTTGTCCCTGTTTCTTTTTGCTGATCTGGCAACCGAAAACAGAAGCAGGAACAGCACAATCATGGTAACAACAGCGCCTAAAATGGATTTGGTTATGGAGAGGTCAACAGGTCTGCCGATCTCTTCGCCATACCTGCTCAATTCAACAATTTTTCCGTTATGCTTTTCGCTTTGCGAAATTCGGAAGCCCCGAAAATCGGCGGTTCCGTGATGAAATTTGGATGACATGAAAAAATGCACCTTTTTCCCTTCATGTAGCTCCGGCTGACTGCTGAAAAGAATCACCGGCAGCGGAACGCTGATGTGTTTGCCTTTATATGTTGCAATGTGCCAGTCGTAAGCATCAAGAACATGTTCAAAAATGAATTTCCCGGCATCAAATTTTTCTGCTGACTGGTTTTGTCCGACAGAAGAATCATCAAAAGCATCGCTTTGCTGTGCTGCTGCCGGCAGCCACAGAAAAACTGCAATTATTAAATATGACAGAAAATTGCTTTTGGGAAATTTTGACATTTTTCTTCTATTGACTACGAATTGCACAAAAGTAGAAATTTTTTGTATGATAACAGTAAAAAGACCTTCAAAGGTGATTTATAAATTTCAGGTTCAAGTTCCAAGTTCGTAGTTCCGAGTTCCGAGTTCCGAGTTCC
>CAYNOQ010000033.1:0-27529 GCA_964398855.1 uncultured Mariniphaga sp.
AATGAACTTATATATTATGGCACTATTGCCGCTTAATTTTTTAACGAAGTATTGGTTGAATTGAAATATATTAATTAAAAGACTGACTTACACATTGATATACTCAAAAAGTCTTTTAACAGGAAGATAAAATTCTCATGTCTATAACTTGATAAATATCAAGTCGTTAATATAGACTTTAATAGTTCAACTTTAAACAACTTCATTTTAATTTCCCGGATAAGGAGGTAAGATATAATGGGATTCTTCCACAGGTTTTTGATTAATACTCCCCAATTAAAACCCCTGAAATATTCCAGTGGCTAAAATTGTTTCCTTCTTTTGCCCCAATTGGAATTGCTATTTTGACGATGTGTTTGCCTTTTTCAATATTCCCCAATGGAATGTAAACTGGATTTGTTGCTTCTCCCGGACACCAGCCTGAGCGGCTGTAATCACTTGATGTCAGTCCGTTCCAGAAATTCCCTGATGCCGGATTGTACCTTCGGAAAGAGCCACAATTACAATTCCATGGAATTACACTTCCTGCAAACTTACCATCAATAAAAATTTCATTCGGCTTTTGATTGAATTCATCTCCGCCGCCCCAGCCTCCATGACCGGTTGAAACATAGCGAAGAATAACATTTCTTAAATTATTCGGAACCTCAAATTCAATACAAAGGGAGTCATTTTCAAACATAGTTCCGTAGTCTTGTCCAGCCATTTCCATTATATTCAGTGTATTGAAAAGTGGATATATCCATTGCTTTTCTTTATTGTCTGTTTCGCTAATTGTACGTTTCCCAGGAAAATATTTTAGGTCAAGACTAACTTTGTGCCCACCTTTATCATAATTTCCGATAAAAACACCAATCCAGACTTTTGTTTGTAAAAGCGGCAGTAGTTCAGTAATTTCCTGTTTGTAGAATGCCTGTTTTTCCCACTCCTGACCATGAACCTGAACCTGCTCGTTGAAGTGTCTGATTCCGAAAGGAGTAAAGAAGCGAATGAGTTCAACGGCAGGTGAAAAGTCAGATGTGGCTACGGTAGCATAATAATTCTTCCCGTTTGCTGCATGAAAAGCCGGTACTGATTCTACACCGTCAGTTAATGCAGTAAAAAATGATTTTTCCTTATTTTCAGGAATAATGAAGACTGTTCCGGTACGGTCATAAGCGTCGCCGTTGGAAAATTGTGTCAACTCGGCGAAAATACGGTAATCCAGGCTTACTTTAGGTAGTTCTAATTGTTTTAAAATAATGGTTCCCCCGGCATATCTGTGAATATTATCCATTTGTTTTCCTTCCGGGTTTTCAACAGAATTCTCCCAACTGATTTGCTCATTGTCAAAGATATTGACAGTAGTAACAAAACTTTTAGTTATGAGATACCGATAGTTAGAAATATCTGTTTTTTTTCCCAAATGTTTAGGAAGGATTGATTCTTTCTTTTTATTTTCGGTTGTATCAATTTCAGTGGCAATGAGACCATAATTGTTGTTGCGGATAACTCTTAAAACCAGTCCGTCAGCAATACCATGGCTAATAAGTGGTGTTCCTTTAACGTCCGGTTCTGATGTGTACCAGATTTCAATAGAGTTTGAGCGCAAGGTTGTTTTTACTTTTTTACAGCGATAACCTAAAATTTCTTCAATTTCTCCGGTTTCCTCCAAAACAGGAAATTCCGAAAAGGGTGTTTCTGTGTATATTTGCTTACCATCATGTAGTGTTGCAGATTGATAAGCAACTTTTTTAAAAAAATCTATATATTCGATTTCATCAGGTGTTTGGGGAAGAAGATTTTTTTCTGCAATAGTATATATTTTTGCTTGTTCAGGTCCTGCAATTAAAATTATTTTACTGCCTTTTTCGGAGATATTTCCATCAATAACTGTTTGATACTTAATATTAAATAACTCATTCTTTTCTTTTTGTCCGTTAGCAAAAAGAGCTCCTGTTAAAAGGAATAAAAATAACAATATACTTTTTGAAGATAACATGATAACATTTTTAGGCATAAAAATAATAAACCGCTGCCAAATTCATGGACAGCGGTCTATTCCTTAAATTATTTCATTTTTAAAATGCATTTTTTAAATTTATGGAAGAGGTGGTTTTATAGCTTCGGGTAAATAGTAATTTTCTGAGATTTTGTTTTGAGGAACCCAGAATATCGGTTTTCCCCAATGATCGTCTTCCATCACCTGAGAATAAAATTCATAGTTGTTAGCCTTTTCTGATGGCGGCAATTTGAAACGCTCCAGCATCATGGTTTGATTAATCAACTCAACACTTGAACCTTTGCAGGTAATCGGCTCCAGTTTTGGATGTCGGGTGCGCCGCAATTCAGTAAAGCACTCAAAAGCTTCCCATACGTTGAGATGAATGTATTTTTGCTGCATTAGAATTTCCATTTTACCTTCAACTCCATCTGCATTTTCAAAGTTATTCTGAATAAAGGCGGCGTAATTACTGATAATATTATCATCAGGTTTTCCAGGTGTTAAAATCTTTTTGGTTTCTTCAGACATGTTTCCCGCATAGTTCGGAACCGAGTTCATCATATACCAGAAGTCGGTTGAATGCTTTACCGCGTCGCTCATGTGTTGTCCGGCACTCTTTCCTGTGTTGGCAAATCCTTTTAATGCTACTTCAGCAAGTAACAAATCTGCCTCAGCCATTGAGAAAATATAGAGTGGAGCTTCAGATAAAACAAAAGTTACCGGGTTATAAAAAGTCCATGGACATGCCTGTACCATGATGTCCATTGAACGGTTAGGTGTTATAACATTATATTCCGGACTATTCTGAGGATATGCATTGATTTTTCTTCCTTCATTTAAGGGTAATGTAATTCTCAGGTATCTGTTACGTTCCCAGTTTCCGGAGACTCCATAGTATTCAACATTTTCCGCAATTCCTGTTTTTGTGAATCCCATAGCAAGAACAGGCAACCGTGGATCGTCAATCTCCTCTTCATAAATGTCCTCTCCGTGATTCATTCTTGTCATTATTACATCCGGGATTGTAAGAGCATAAAACTGTTCATATAAACCACGTTGGAAAATTCCGCCGGCAGAAGTTCCCACCCGATTTTCGTTAACAACCGGAGATGAGAAGGTGAAATCTTCTTTTGGCAGATTTTTTATTGCCTCTGCAATATGTGTTTTAACAAAATCTTCAGCAACACCTGAAATCCGGACAGAAGATTTTAATGTTTGTGCATTGATGTATTGCACCCATTTGTCAACATTGCCTTTAAAGAAAATATCTTGCGTTTGAAATACATTTTTCGCTAAGTCTGACATTTTTCCATGAATGCCCGGCAGCTCTTTTGCAATTTCCCGATATTCATCAATTACGGATTTATAAATTTCCATCGGATCATCATATTCTGCAAAAAATTTACCCTGTGTTCCAAGAAAAGCATCAAAATAGGGGATGCTGTTGAATAAATCCACTGTCTGTAAAGCCACAACATTTTTAAGTATAGTGGCAAGTTTCAGATAGATAATATTATCATCAAAATCAGCTCCTTCCAATGTCGCTACTTCATCGCGGATTAAACCGTAGTTTTTCAAATCAGTATAGAAACGGGAGAATTTATTATATGTATTTCCGTTTGCGTCATCCACAAATTGATCCAGATCACCAAAGCGCCAGTCAGCCCAAAAACTGATATAAGCATCCGAATAGGGCAGAAATTCACCTAATTGAGAAATGCCAACAAAGCTTGAATACCATCCGCTGAGAAACCAGTACCATTCGCCATAATCTTTCATCCAGAAACGGGTTTTCTGCATGTGTGTAAATAACCCGGAAACAACTTCTTCAGGTTTGGGTTGATAAACCTGTGGGTCTAACCAGTCTTTATCCAATTGCTCATTGCAGGAACCGAACAAAAGCGGAATTGCAAGGATATATATTAATATCTTTTTCATGTTTATTAAACTTTTATTGTTAGAAACTAAAATTCACTTTAAAACCATAAGAACGTAAAGAAGGAAAGTTTGTATTTTCAATCCAACTGTCGTTGCCAGTGCCAAGCATTGCTTCAGCATCAATGTTTTTGATACTTTTATAGATATAGAACAGATTCCTTGCAGTTAAGCCAACTGAAAATTTCTGCATTTTCAGTTGCTCAGAAAAACTTTTAGGGAAAGTATATGTAAGTGCCAACTCACGGAATTTCACGTAATTGTTCTCCTTAATCATATCGGGCTGCCATCCAGTGCCCATATCGTGAATAAAAGTTGAGTAGTAATCTCGTGCAGGCACAATTATATCATTTGGAGTTCCATCCTCTTTGACACCTTGAAGAATCATTCCGTCATGTCGTTCACGGGTTGAGCCGTCAGACAGGGTTTCCGTCCATGTAAGACCACCATGCCCGGGGCGTCCGGGAAGAGTTTCTTCTGTCAGTCCATTTCCCATAAGGTAAAAATTGGAATAGGAGAGAATGCTGCCGCCAATTTTATAATCTAATGCACCCATCAGATTCAGCATACCCCATTCTCCCTGTAAATAAAAGTTTGTAGATGATCCGCCGTAAATATCTGTATTGGTTGTTCCGATGTTTATTTCATCATCCGGATCATTGGAAAGATAGTATAAACCATTGTCGTTAACCATTCTGTTACCTTTGTCATCTCTTGCATAGTCCTGAATCCATAACGTATTCATCTTCTCACCTTCAGCCTTACGCCTGATCAGATTTCCTGCATTTTCATTCTTCTGCGTGATTCCCGGATAAAGTTTATTGATCTTATCCCATTGCTTTGCAGCGGTAAATGTCATTTCCCAGCGGAAAGGATTTGTGGCAATCAGAGCACCGTTTATGAATAATTCAAAACCTGAATTGTTAATTTCGCCTGCATTGATTCTGATTTGAGTAGCTCCCGATGAAGCCGGTATTGGAAGTGACATAATCTGATTGTACCACATACTGTTATAGTATGATAAATTTACTTCCATTCTGTTGTCTTTAAACATTCTAAGGCTGGTTCCAATTTCAAATTCTCTCTTTCTTTCCGGTTTTAAATCTCCGGAAAATAAGTCAGATGGTCCGCTCACATCGTTAATATTGGTGTTTGGAGCAGGTAGTGTATTCATGCTGTATGTTCTCAAAGCATAATACCTGTTTGCCGAGCGTCCGACATCTGCAAAAGAGAGAAACAATTTTCCGTAATTAATTTTAGGAATAGTGAATGTTTCCGTGAAGTTCCACGTAAAGGAAGCTCCCGGATAGAAATATGAACGGTTTGCTTTTGGTAAAGTGGACGACCAGTCATTTCGTGCCTGAAACTCTAAAATATATTCCATCCCCCATGAAATGGTTCCCTGTCCTAAAACGCTGTAAAGAGATTCAAATTCTTCATCAAACCCCGAAACATAGCTGTCATAACTTGCCGGCCAGCGATCGTGATTGGTTAATGACCAGAAATCCTCAAATTTACTGTTTCCACGTGTTCCGACATTTACTGAATTATAGCCTATTTTTCTGTAAGCCGGTCCTGCAAAACCAAAAACAGTCAGTCTGTCATTCATATAAGATTTATTGAAGGTCATAAATGCTTCATAGTTCTGAATTACATTTCTTTCTCTTTTAAAACTGAATCTTCCACCTTGATACGCTCCTGTATCTTCATTTTTTCGATAAGGTTTCACTTTATTTGTTATATCAGTGTCTGTGTAGTTTAATCCTCCCTGCATGGTCAACCCCAGATAAGGCAGGAAAGTGAATGTAGCCTTTGCAGAAGTAATTGAGTTTACACGTGCATCGATGAAGCGGTTTTCATTCATGGTCCACATCAGATTAAAAAAACCGTCATTGATGTTGTTGGGATCAAGAAATGCACTTGGCCATCCCCAGCCGCTGTCATCAAGATTACCTAATGAACTGAGGTCAATCATATACCCATTTTCGTCTTTCCATGAGTTCATTGCTGTTTTTATATCATAGTCACGATTAAAGGTTCCCCATGCAACAAGATGCTGTATGTTTGACATACGGTTTTGAGATTGGGTGTGGTAAAGATTTTGGCTGATTTCAAACTTTGCAAATTTTGAAGCTTCGAGCTGTCCGTTAAAACTGACCGAATTTTTGGTTTGCCCCTGATTTGGTGTAATGCCGTCATAATTGTAATTTGTATATGCCAGACGCATATTCCCTTTCTCACTACCACCCTGAATGGCAGCCTGCATGTTTCGGGATGAACCATTGTTGAACAAATCGAGATAGTTGTTTTTGTATGGCAGATACTGACGTGTTGAGCCATCGAAGAACTTTATTGATGAGCCATCAAATGCAGGACCGAAGTTTTGCCTGTCACTGACAGTCCGGCGAATCGTTTGTGCTTCATCTTCATAGCTCATCGAATATTCATGCTGTCCCGAGCCGAATTCATTTTGGAAGTTAATGTAGGAAACCGGATTATAAACTTCCTGTCCGTAGGAAACCTGAACACCCAATCCGCGGGTTCCACTACCACTTTTCGTAGTGATTAAGACTACACCATTTGCGCCCGCACTTCCATACAGAACAGATGCTTTGGCTCCTTTAAGGATTTCCATCGACTCAATGTCTTCGACGTTGATATCATTCACGGCAGAACCGAAATCAAAGGAATTCAATGGGTTATAATCCCTGGAAGCCATACTTGATTCGGTATCATAAATCGGCACACCATCCACGACAAACAGTGGCCGGGTTCCTGAAGTGCTTTCCAGCCCCTGTGCTCCCCGAATGTTAATTTTCATTCCTCCCATAGGTCCGGCAGCAGTTGCCTGAATGCCTACTCCGGCTGCCTTACCATAGAGAGAAGTAAGTGCATTGGTTGAAACTCCTGCTTTGACCAAATCAACACCCTCAACACGGCTGATGGCATATCCTAACGCGCGCGAATCGCGCTTAATGCCCAGAGCTGTTACAACAACTTCATCAATTCCAATGGCTTCTGTTGTCAGGGTTACATTTACTGACTGACGGTTATTCACCGTCTGTTCAACCGTCGTCATCCCGACAAAAGAAAAAACCAATGTTGCATTTCCAGAAGAAACATTCAAAATGTACTGCCCGTCAATGTTGGTAGTAGTACCGTTTGTTGTTCCTTTTTCAATGATGGTAACACCGGGAATACCCAGTCCATCTTCATCAATAACAGTTCCTGTTATTGTGTGCTGTGCCATTGCACTAACTATAAGTGCAAAACACAAAATCATAGTTAATAAAACCTTTTGCATTGATTGTAAATTTTAGATTTAAGAGATGTTTTTACTTTGCACATTTTCAGTACTTTATAAATTGCGAATATCACTAAATAGTTTTTGAAAAATCTTTGCCGTCACCCCAAGTAAACCAGATTGTTCCCAGGTGTTTGATATGACAATTTTTGTATTGTCATTTATCTGTTCCAGACAGAATTTATTCAGCGACTGCTGTATAGGTGTCAGAATAAATTGATTGCCAACTGAAATAGGGCCGCCTATGACTATGATGCCGGGATTAAGAAGCTGGAGAATTATGGATAAACCTTTCCCTAATTTCAGACTTACCTGTTCAAGAAGATGGATGGAAAGTTCGTCTCCGGATTTTGCCGCTAATATAATGTCTTCAGGAGTTAAATCATCAGTGCGCCCTTTAAATTGCTGAGTGAGCTGTGAGATACTTTCTTTGTTAATTTCCCTGATAGCTCCATTTACCAGTACATAGGCTGAAGCTACCGTTTCCAGACAACCACGTTTGCCACAAATACACAGATTCCCGTTTTCAGCTACCTGTATGTGTGAAAATTCTCCTGAATATCCGGTTGAACCATTATACAGTTTTCCATCTATAATCATACCCATGCCGATTCCCCAACTCCATGTAATTACTATAGCATTTTCATAACCTTTTGCCGCACCAAAAATATACTCACCGTAGGCCTGCATTCGAGCATCATTATTAATATAGACCAGAAATTTAAATTTCTCCTCAAGCCGCTTTTTTATGTTTCTAAAAGATTCATCCTTAATTGTGTGATTTATACCTTCTTTTTCGTCAACTAGACCGGGCATTGTTACACCAATCCCAAGTATTTTGTCTTCATCAATATTATTTTCCTTTACAAGTTGTTGAACGCTTTGGTAGATTTTTTCCGCCAATTTATTGTCATCAATAGAAGTCTTAAACTTGAAAAGAGGTGTTATGGGATGATTCAGAGAGTTGTAGATGATGATTTTAGCATTGAATCTCTCAACTTCACATGCAATGATATAAATCGAATCACCCGCTAATCCGAATAATGTGGGCTTTCTTCCACCGCGAGATTTTCCGGTGCCATTAGTAATAATGTATTTCGATTCCTGAAGTTCGTTGAGCAGCGAGAAAGCAGTTGGAAGGCTGACCCCAATTTGTTTGCTTATCGAAGTTCCTGACAAGGGGCCATTCATGTAAAGTAAATTGAGAATCTTATTTTTTTGCTGAAATTTTTTCAGAAGAGTCCCTTTTAACTTTTCCGGTCTGCTATTGTTGGTTGAGTTCATAAAATAGTTTATAAATTCAATGCAAATAAGATAAAATAATTTGTATAAAACAAATTCTTTATGAAATATTTTACAAAGGAGACTAACTGCGTAAAAAATATACGCATATAGCACAGCGTTGTTAACATAAATCAGCAAGCTTAGTCTGTAGAATTATTGCGAACCCCCCCGATATTTTAATTTCAATCTTTGTTTTGATAATGTTAATTATGAATTTTTCTCAAAATTGAATTCCACTTAAAAGATAATTTTGAGGGTCTCACTAAAATAATGTGAACCGAAAAATTATGCTCATAGCTTTACCATAACCTTACTTGAATCTCTAAATTATTAACGCGGCATGTTAATAGCGACACATTTAAATTATTACATAACTGATTTTCAACCATATAATGTTTGGTAAATTCCGTTTAATAAGTGTCGGGTTAATAAATCTACATTTAAAATCACAATAAATTGTTAAATAATGCTCATAAATTTTGAGGTTAGTAATTATTAACTAACTTTGTGCTGTTTTTAATAAAAATAATTCAATAAATTATGCTTACGGACAGACAAAAAGAGATTATTGATGTTTCACTCAACCTCATTGCCGATAGGGGAATTCAGGGGTTGACCATAAAAAACATTTCCAAGGAAATTGGAATTTCCGAACCGGCCATTTACCGCCACTACGAAAACAAAATCCAGATATTGATTGCTCTGCTGGATCTTTTTAAAATAACTTCTGAAGAGCTATTCAAAGAAGTAGCCGGTTTGCCACTGAGTGCAATGGAAAAAATCAATCATCTTTTTTTAAAGCATTTTCAGATATTTTCAGCCAATACTTCATGGGTTGCAGTAATTTTTGCCGAGGAGATTTTCAGAAATGAACCGGTCTTAATGAGCAAAATTAGTAGTATTATTAATCAAAATGACAGGCAACTCCAATCCATACTCGGAGATGGCCAACAATTCGGTGAAATTAGAAATGATATAGAAGCCGGTCATTTATCTGTTATGGTAATGGGAGCGCTCCGACTTTTTGTGAAAAAATGGCAGTATTCAGTTTATGAATTTAATCTGATAGATGAGGGTACTCTCTTTCTTCATTCAATCAAAAAAATGATAGCCACGAAGTGAATTTAAAGGAGTGAGTTGTTTCCAGCTTAGCATCAGGTAAATATAAAATTTCACAATGCGTAAAACACAATAAATATTTTTATAAGTCCATAGTTAGTTAATATTAACAAATAACAAGAATGAAAAATTTGAAAAAACAATTGAAATGGATGTCCTGGCTTACACTTGCCATAATTTTAGCAGTAACCGTTTGGTTTAGTCTTGCGATCAAAGAAAATGCGCGTATGGAAACGAATCTCGATAAATACATGCCACGAAACCATCCCGCTTTTATCTATTCTGACCAAGCCGAGGAGTGGTTCAACATCAAAGACGGGATTTTGATTGCCATTGAGAACAAGGAGGGAGTTTTTAATACGCAGACACTTTCAAAAATTAAAGAAATTAGCCTTGGTCTGCTGGCAATGGATGAATTTGAGGAAATTGATATTCAATCCCTCTACACAGCCGATAATATTACCGGAACTGATGATGGGCTCGATGTTACTTCTTTTTACGACAGAATACCTGAAACAACGGATGAATTTAACACACTTCGTAAAAGCGTATTGGAGAATGATATGGTTTACCGTCGTTTAGTTTCAGAAGACGAAACGGTTGCACTGATTGTTGCCGCAATGGATGATGAATTTTTCACCGACGAATTTTATCACCGGATTTTAGATTTTGCTCACTCTTTTGAAAGTACAACAGAAACCATTTACGTTGCCGGCCGGCCGATTGTAGAAGGCACAATGGGGCTGCTTGGTCCGGCTGATATGAAGCGTATGGTGCCTGTCGTGCTTGTAGTTATAGCTCTGGTTCTATACCTTTTGTTAAGACGCATCAGCGCCACGGTATCTATTATGATAACCGTGTTCATAAGCACAATTTGGGCATTTGGTTTAATGGCAGCCTTAAAAATTCCGATTTATGCGGTTTCAACCATGATACCTGTCATGCTTATTGCCATTGGGGTAGCTTATGGCGTATATTTCTATCAGTATCTTGATCAATATTTTCAAAACCACAAAACTTCCGACCTGACTACAGCACTGAAAGCAGTAATCAAAAGATTGTCTGTTCCTCTTTTTATGGCTGCATTTACAACCATCATAGGCTTTTTATCTTTGCTTACTTCACAGGTTTATCCCATCAAATATTTTGGGATATTTACTTCATTCGGTATTTTTGTAACCTTTGCACTGACACTTTGGTTTTTGCCGGCTTGGGTCATTCTTTTCGGGTATCGCAAGCGCATTACTTCACAAAATATTTCTCCAAAAAAGAATAAGACATTTCTTTTGAACTCAGAAAGCCTCACCCGGGTGCTGTTGGAAAGAAAACGTACAGTTTTCATTATTACTGCTGCTGTAGTAGCCCTGTCCATATATGGAATTACCAAAGTGTGGATAAACTCTAGCTTTCTGGCAAATTTTGAAAAAAGCAGCGATATTGTGTTAACCGACAAATTTGTGAACAGCAAATTTGGAGGAACCTCCACATTGAATGTCATTCTCGAAAGCGAAGAATATGATGCTTTCAAGCAACCTGATGCGCTCAATGTAATTGACAATATGCAAACGGAAACCGTAAAACTCAGCCGGGTGGGAAATTCATTTTCATTGGCTGATTATTTGAAACGCATGAATAAAGTAATGAATGCTGACAGCGATGAATTTTATACGATTCCTGAAACTACCGATATGGTAGCGCAATATCTTCTGCTTTATGAAATGTCCGGCGATCCTGAAAACCTGCTGAGAATTATCAATTATGATTATAATCGTACAAACATAACCTTTCAACTGAAGGGCGATGATTCACGAACCATCAATGAAGCGCTGAGTAAGATCAAAAAATTTGAAAAGCCGCTTAATGACTTGGGCATCAGTATCAACTATGCAGGCTCAGGTTATAAAGCCCTGGTGTTCACCGATTTGATATTAGACGGGCAAATAAAAAGTATTTTGATTTCATTAATTCTTGTTTTGCTCTTGCTTACCTTTATGTTTAAAGACATAAAAGCAGGGTTAATCGGCTCAACACCAATTGCTGTAACAGCGCTGATCAGTTTCGGCGTAATGGGCATTTTAAACATTCCGCTAAGCACTACCACTGCACTGTTGTCCAGCATTGCCATTGGAATCGGAATTGATTATGCTATCCACTTTCTGCAAAACTACCGGATGAATCTAAAAACCGAGGCAAGTCCGTTTGATGCAATCAAAACGACTATGCTAAGTACCGGGAAAGCAATCACTTTCAATGCTGTTGTAGTTATTTCAGGATTTCTGGTGCTGTTGTTCTCCGTTTTTCCCCCAAATAGAACCCTTGGCGCTTTGGTATCCATGAATATGTTCACAAGTTTTTTGGGCACACTTAGCCTGATGATGATTCTGGTATATGGTTTCAGGGTTTTTCTCAAAAAAAAATCATTTTTCAGAAGCAGATAAAAACAAATAGATAATACGCCATGAAAAAGTTGTTGCTAATCATTGTTTTATTTCACTTGCCGGCTATTATTCCGGTTGATCAAATTCTGGCGCAGGATTCAGTTAAAGCAAAAACCGAGACCAATTTTTTCAATGCCATACGTGCAAATCAGGCAGAGAGCTATATCACTTTTGGGCAGGGGCTGGGCAATATCGAACCATTAATATTTGAAAGTCTGATAGCTCCTTATTTTCTGCTTCGCACCAGCCATGATGCCCGGCTGGGGGCAACCCTTTCACCGGCAATACTGATACGCATGCAGGCAGAAGAGTCATTCCCGGTGCGTTCGCCAAGCTACATGCCCAATATTACTTTTTACAGACAACTCAGGTCAACTTTTGGGGAAAAGTACGATGCAAGCTACCTCTTTCTTATGCTGGAACATCATTCCAACGGGCAGGACGGAGAATTTTACAATGAGGATGGCTCATATAACATTGAAACAGGAAATTTTGCAACAAACCTGATTGAATTTGGGATTTTTATCAACCGGAATCTGTTGCCATTTCAAAATACTACTGAATATTTTCGCACTTCGGTAGAGCTTCATCCCAATATCGGGAGAGAAGATGAAATGAACGGAAAATACAGCTTTCTGAGATGGAATAATAGTTTCAGGATATTCCGTTTTCCAGGTTACAAACCAAAACCAGCTCAGGCAGGACATTTTTCACAACCGCAAGTGCAAACAAAAGTCGAAACCGCCTGGCTATTCGGAAACATCAACCATGCTGCATTTTTCAATCTGAAGGAGCGCTTTAACTTTTCGGCAACAATAGCTTATCGCCCCAAGGCACTGAGCGATGTCAGTTTTTTCCTGAATTTTTACACTGGGAAAGACTATTACAACATGCAATTTTACCGCAGAATAAACACTTTACGGATTGGCTTGCAGGCATTTGCCTTTAAATAAAAAAAATAAATTACAAATCTTAAAATAATAAAGGAGAATTCATTATGAAAACAAATTTTTTAAATTTAGTATGGATTGGGTTAATCTCAATTTTTGTTATGAAACCGGCTGCCGCTCAATTAACCGGGCAGCAAATTATGGAAAAAGTGTATTCAATGCCTTCTGGTGATGATATGCAGGGAGAGCTGGTCATGACCTTGGAAAATAGTCGTGGTGAGCAACGGGTCAGAAATCTGAAGCAGTTCAGCAGGGATGACGGAAAAATTGAAAAAAAAATCATGTTTTTCCTGTCTCCCGCCGATGTGAAAAACACCTCATTTATGAACTGGAGTTATTCCGATGGTCGCGAAGATGATCAATGGATATATCTGCCTGCTCTGAAAAGAATTAAGCGCATTTCAAGCGAGGGAAAAAGCGATTATTTTATGGGGTCTGATTTTACTTATGACGATCTTGGTGATCGTCATCCCGATGAAGACAATCATAAACTTGTGCGCGAAGAATCCATTGACGGAAATAATTGCTATGTGGTGGAAAGCACACCCAAAACCACTGGCTACATGTATTCCAAAACAATAAGCTGGGTGATGAAGGATAATTTCCTTGGATTGAAACGGGAATTTTATGATGCCAAAGGAAACTTACTAAAAACACTTACCATCAAAAAATTTGATGAAATTTCAGGAATCTGGACAATTCTGGAAACAGAAATGAATAACGTTCAGAAAAAACATAAGACTTTGATGAGTTTCACTAATGTTCAATATAATCAGGGATTAAAAGACAATTGGTTTTCAGAAAGAACAATGACTTCAGGTATCTGAACAATAGCAATGTGACTTGTGAAGCAACCTGCTGTTTTTAATTATCCCATAAATATTTTACCATGAAATCAAAATACAGATATTTAACTATTCTTCTAATTTTCATTGGCTTAACAGCCAAAGCGCAGGATGCACCTGTAATTTCCGGCTATGTAAGAAACTATACCGGTGTGTTGACTGCTGAAAACAATGAATTTTCAATACTGCAGAATACGCTTAGCATTAATATTGAAAAAAAATATGGCCGGGTAGCTTTTAAAGCTAATCCATATCTGTATCACTATTTTGACCGGGAATTGGAATTGGGATTACGGGAAGCTTATATGGATCTCAATTTTGATAATTTCGATTTAAGAATAGGAAAGCAACAAATTATATACGGAAAGGCAGAGGGAGTATTTATAACTGATGTAGTATCTCCCAAAGATCTGCGTGAGTTTTTATTGCCCGATTTTGAGGAAATTCGTATAGGCGTAACTGCAGCTAAATTGAGCTATTACCTGAAAGGCAATACTTTTGAGCTGACATGGATACCGGTGTTTACGCCTACACAGCTTCCGGGCAGAGGCTCCATCTGGCAGCCTGCTATGCCGTTTCCTGTTGAGCCGACATTTGATTATTCTACATCGGAAGTTAATCCATCGCTTGAAAATAGTGAACTGTTCGCAAGATATTCATCCTTGGGGTCAAAAATTGATTTTGAGCTGGTAGCCGGAACATTTAATTACGATGATCCCGCGTATCACATAACAAAACATGTCAATCAGGAAACCGGCGCTCTAACGGGATTAACGGCACGCCCGGAATATCACAGGGTCTCTTTGGCGGGAGGTAGTTTTGGGCTTCCGGTCGGGCCATTGGTTCTGCGAAGTGAGTTAGGGTATTACAACGGCAGGTATTTTCAGACAAACGCGTCCACGGCAAAAGATGGAACCGTAAAAAAAGATTTTCTCCATTATATGGCAGGAATTGACTATAATCTTGCAGGGATTGTTCTTAGTTCGCAGTTTATTCAGGAAGTAATTCCCGATTATGAAGATGAAATCCGAAATGATCAGTTTGAAACAACAATGACATTTTTGGCTAAAAAGGACTTTTTCAGAGAAAAATTGTGGATTGAACTTTTCAGCTATGTAGGATTGACAACAAAAGATGCTTTAGTCAGGCCTAAATTGACCTATGCTTTTGCCGACGGATTTGATATTCAGGCAGGAGCAAATATTTTCACGGGCACAGAAGGCCGTTTTGGGCAGTTTAATTCAAACGATATGCTGTATGCCAAAATAAAATTCAGTTTCTAAGTATTCTGGTATTTTTATAGAAAATTATTTGAATAATAAATTTTTTAAAAATGAAAATTAAAAATTGGAGAGAAATACCGATTGTCAGCAATCCTCATAATCTGGACATCAGAGAGTTGTATGACAATCCGCAGATACAAATCCGTCAGGTAATCTTACGTCCGGGAGATAGGGTGAGACCGTTTCTTTCACCAATTAGCGCAATATTGTATGTGAATAGTGGAAGTGTGGTGGTACAGTCAGGTGATTTAATCAAGTCAGCCTTAGAAGGCGAGCTAATAATTTGTCCTGCTGATAAATCTACCAACCTGTATAACAACTCAAACAGCAAATCCATAATTCTTGCTATTCGAGCTCCAAAACCAACTACAAGAAGCCTACTACTTTAGATTTGCGCCTCTGAAAGGCATCAGTGAAAAATACATAATTCAAATGAACAGGTTTTTCTGTTATGTATTCAGCAAAATACTGTATCTTTGTGGACAACAAGGCCGCTGTTACCCATAGTGTAATCTTTTAATAGTTAAAATTAGTTCGACGAAACTGTTACTGAAAGTTTATGAGACATGCTCTTGCAGCAAAAGCTCGTCAGACTACACAGGTACAGCGGTCTTTTTTGAATTTTTACAGGTCTGTGTAAAAGTGGAAAGTTTTCATAAAGATAGTGTTCATTAAATTTTTGTTTGAATGAATATCATAGAAAATATAACGAAAATCAAAAAATCACTTCCGGGCAGTGTAAAGCTTGTAGCCGTAACAAAAACGGTTTCTCCTGAAGTTATCACCACCGTTTATGATGCGGGTCACAAGATTTTCGGAGAAAATAAAGTGCAGGAGTTAACCGCTAAATATGAGCAGCTTCCAAAAGACATTGAATGGCATTTTATCGGGCATTTGCAAAGAAATAAGGTTAAATTTCTGGCTCCTTTTGTGAGTATGATTCACGGCGTTGATTCTTTCCGGGTTTTAAGAACCATCAATAATGAAGCGAAAAAGAATGACCGGACAATTCCTTGTCTTTTGCAGTTTCACATTGCCGATGAGGCAACCAAGTTTGGTTTTTCCGAAGAAGAAGCTTACGAAATGCTTGATTCGGCTGAATTTGCAGAGTTGAAGAATATTACAATTGCCGGAGTTATGGGCATGGCTACTTTCACGGAAGATAAAGAGCAGGTGCACAAAGAATTTCATTTGCTGAAAGAGATATTTGATACACTGAAGAAGGATTATTTCAAAAAGCATCCTGAATTTCGGGAGATTTCGATGGGAATGTCGGACGATTATATAATTGCTGTGGAGGAGGGAAGCACCATTGTGCGGATAGGCAGCACCATTTTTGGCGCCCGCTGAGGCGCTGTTTAAACTGAAAAATCAAAGTCAACAATCTTTAATATTACTGAGTCAATGGCAAATTTGGAAACCACTTATTTAGGGTTGAAACTGAAAAACCCGCTTATAGCAGCCAGTTCCGGAATAACCAATTCGGTCGGAAAAATCAAGAAGCTCGAAGATGCAGGCATCGGAGCAGTGGTGTTGAAATCAATTTTTGAAGAGCAGATCAACAATGAGGTAACCAGCATGTTGCTCAAGGATTACCACAACACAACCTATCCCGAAGCCGAAGATTACATCAGGAATTATTTGCGCAACAATGTGGTAACAACGCATGTGGAGCTGATTTCGGAAGTTAAAAAAGCTGTGAAAATTCCTGTTATTGCCAGTGTAAACTGTGTTTCCGCTAACGAATGGATCACTTTTGCGCGCGAATTTCAGGAGGCAGGTGCCGATGCTCTGGAGCTGAATATTTTTTATGTTCCGGTTGACCGGCGCGAAGATTCTGATGCTATTGAAAAGCTCTATTACAATGTTCTCGGGAAAGTAAGGAAACAGGTTACAATTCCGGTTTCTGTAAAAATCGGGCTATACCACAGCAATATCATTTCGATGGTGGATAAACTGAAAGCATTTGGTGCAAAGGGAGTTGTAATGTTTAACCGGTTTTATGAACCCGATATTGACTTAGATAAGCTGGTTTTGACTTCATCCAAAGTTTTCAGTTCGCCGGATGAAATTCGTCACACACTGCGCTGGGTTGGTCTGGTTTCATCAGGCATTCCCGAAATGGACATTGCCGCATCCACCGGAATCCACGATGGAAAAGCAGTTATCAAACAGCTGCTTGCCGGTGCAAAAGTTGCTCAGCTCTGCTCAACACTTTATCTCAACGGAAACGATGTTATTCCCAAAATGCTTTTGGAAATCACCGGATTTATGAAGAAGTGGCAATTTGCAAACCTTGATGAATTCAGGGGAAGGCTCTCCTATAAAAATATTCCCGATCCGATGGTTTATGAGCGTTCACAGTTTATGAAATATTTCTCTTCGGGAGGAAAATAGAATAAAATGAATCTTTTAAAACCGGCTTTGCCGGCACTGTTTTTTCTTTTTTTTACTGCTAATCCTGCATTTTCGGATGAGCCTGACAAAACTTATCGTATTGACAATTCAAAAGCGAAAACTATCTTTTATTGTGAAGAACCGGTTGCCGTTGCACCCGGAATAATCATTGAGAATATTGAGTTTAAAGACAATTCGGATGGTATTAGAGTTTCCATTGCAAATTTTGAAAAAGGGGAAGACAGTCTGTTTTATGCAGGAACTGATTTCAACTCGAAATGGGACAGTAATTACGGTAATCTGGAGATTACCGGAGTTGGCACATCAGAAAAATATCAGGCGGCTGTCAAGCAGGTTTTTTATGAAAACACGGCAGAAAATCCGAAACAAACACAGCGTTCTTTTTCCATCACTTTGTCTGATGCCGATTTTCTTCCGCACACCGGGCACTTTTACCGGTTTATAAAATCTCCCGGAATTTTCTGGAAAGTGGCTAAAAAGGAGGCTGAAGACATGAGCTATTACGGTTTGAAGGGATATTTAACAACAATTACTTCTGAAATTGAAAATGACTTTATCTGGAAAAAAGTTGACGGCGCCGGGTGGATTGGCGCTTCCGACGAGGAAGAGGAAGGTGTCTGGAAGTGGGTGACCGGACCCGAAGCAGGCACTCAGTTTTGGCAGGGAAACGGAAGCGGACATAAAGTTAATAATGAGTACTCTTTCTGGAATACCGGAGAACCCAACAATGTAGGAACCGATGGTGAGCATTATGCGCATATAAATTACGGGACAGGAATTCCCAGATCATGGAATGATTTGCCAAATGCCGGAGGCTCAGGCACTTATTATCCACAGGGATTTATTGTTGAGTTTGGCGGGATGGATGGTGATCCGCAGCTTCATTTGTCTGCTTCGGCAACTTTGGAGTGGAGCGAAAAACCGGTAATGGAACTTGTGGATTTCACTCCGCTGATGTGCGGAGACAATACCCGAGAGCTGAATTTAAATTTTAAAGAACAGACTGTTGTTGAGACTATTGCACTTCATCCTGAATGTTTTGTGGAAAATTCATTTTCCACAAAACCAAAACTTGTTCTTCCTTCAGGAGCTTTTGGTGAATACCGGTTTGTAATTGTGACAACCAACCTTCACGAATGCACCTATTCGGACACCGTTTCAGTAAAATATCAGCACCAACCAACAGCTGATTTTCAGTTAGATGAAAGAGCCTGTTACGGATATAACCTGCAACTGGCTTTTGAGGGAGAAACAGCCGGCAATGCGCGTTTTGACTGGTATTCAAGCGACACATTATACTATTCGGGGATAAATGCGGGATCTGTTGATATTCCTTTGGGATATGGTGTTGCAAACAGGTCGGTAGGCTTGCTGATTGATGAAAACGGATGTGTTGATGAGGTGAAAAAAAACGTGAATGTCCAGCCTGTTCTTGATTTTTGGGCTGATAATATTGAAGGTTGCACTCCTTTGGAAGCTCAGTTTAATTACGAGGCAACAGAACCGGTTGATAAGTTTTTATGGAATTTTGGCGATGGGAATAGCTCCACGGAAGAGAAACCGGTGCATTCGTATGAAAATCAAACCGGAATTATTCAGCAATTTGATGTTTCGCTGAAAATCACATCATCCGAAGGCTGTGAAAACAGCGGCACAATCGGGAAGATGATAACTGCTTATCCGTCTCCCCGGACATCATTCAATCCCAAGCCACCAACAGCCCTGATTACAAATCCCGAAATTCATTTTGAAAACAACAGCTCAGGCGCAACTCGCTATGAATGGGATTTTGGCGACGGCACTTTCAGCATGTTGGAAAGTCCCGACCACCATTATGAAAATATGGGAAGATACAAAGTGTCGTTGCTGTCGGAAAATTCTTTTGGTTGCACAGATTCTGCTGCTGTACTTGTTTCCATCGCTTTTGACCGGATTTTTCCACCCACCGCATTTTCACCAAATGCAGAAAACCCGGAGGATCGCGAATTTCGTATTCATACCGCCGGAATAGTGGATGAAGGTTATAAGTTGTTAATTTTCAATCGTTGGGGAGAGCTTATTTTTGAGTCCCGAAGTCAGGAAAAGGGGTGGAATGGTGCCATGAGAAGTGGCGAAAATGCACCTCCGGGAGTGTATCCGTGGGTTATTGAATATTTTGACGTGTTAGGAGAAAAACACCGTCAGCAGGGAACGGTTACTGTGGTTTTTTGATGTTTTATGAAACAATATTGACTTTTGTGCGTATATATATTATATGTTACAAGAAGTTTTTAAATATCAAAGCTATCAAAGTGATTTTGACAACTACCTGCCGGAAGATGAGCAGTTCCGTCCAAAATTAAAATTCAGGGCAACCCAGATTCGGTTTGTTGTTGCCTGGCAGTTGGAAAATGAGGAAGAAAGCGAAGATGATCGGACAAACAGGTGATTCTTCAAAGCATATAGTTGTTTCAGAAAACTGTTTTCAATTCAGTTTCAAATCATCGGAATGAGGAGTTTATCTCTCTGATTCGTCTCTTTTTTTTGCCCAAAGTGGAACATCAGCGAAATCTCATGCGAACCATAGCTGTAATTTGACAATTTTGAAAGTGTCAGGTCAAAGCTGTATCCCAACCGGAAATTGCCTTTCGTAAAACCTGCCATGGCAATTAGTGCATCGGGTCTCACGTCGATATTGTTTCGGTACCAGCCACCGATTACAAACGATTTTTCAACCAGATATATTCCAAGATTAAGTTGCTTAAAACTGCCCTGTTGCTGATACAAAATGTTTGGCGAAAGCGTAAAAATCCTTGACAGCAAACCGTGGTGAAGACGAAAAAGCATAGCGCCGGCATGAAGAGTAGCTTTTACAGGCACCCTGCCTTTTTGGTCTCCTTTGATGATTGACTCGTTGGGGCGGGTGAAGTGATGAAAAGCTGTTCCCCAAAAATATTCGCCATGCTGTCCCAGAGCACCGACAGCAAAATCGGGATAAAACTTTTTCTCGTCGGAATAATTTGCAGAAATATATTTTGAAATTTCCCCGCTCAGCTGATCAATTTCTGACGGAAATACAAGATTGTTGATATTGAACTGCTTGAGTGTCATTCCGCCCTGAACGCCCAAGGTCATAAAACTTTCAAATCCTAATTGAATGTGATGAGAGTAAAAAGCAGATGCCGAATTGCTGTTGATGACATTGTTCAGCTCCTGATCGCGAATCAGCTGAAAACCAAGTCCGGTTTTGCTGTTTTTCAAAATCCGGTCATAAGAAACAGAGTAGGTTGTATAGGTTGCGCCTTTTTGGGGCCACTGATTTCTGTAGTTTATTGCCAGTCGTGGCAGCTCGGAAGTTCCGGTCAGAGCGGGATTCAGGTGAAGCGGATTTGCAAAAAACTGTGAAAAATTCGGGTCCTGAGCAAACAACTTCCCGGAAATAATCAGTAAAAATAGAATGTGTTTTAAAAAGCGCATCAACCCTGTTTTGTTTTGAAGTAAAGAAACGAAATTAAAACGATTTGGGTGGCATTGACCAGGGATTTTCCCAGTTGATATGCAGATAGGGAATGGTCACTCCTAAATTAAATTCTGCAAACATCACCGGTTTTTTATGTTGAAGCGAATAGGCTCCGCCACCCGAAAAATTGAGTTTAAAATTTTGGAAATACCATCCAAAAACGCCACCGGCTCCGTGAATTTTTCCGGTAAAATCGTTTTGCAAAAATACCCCCAAAAGATGATCCACACGTTCAATACGCAGACCTGCCCTTGAAATGAAGAAATTTTCCGAATAGAGAATGGCAATTTCAGGTTTTGACGTGTAGGATTGCGAAATAAGCCCTTTTCTTGTACCACGCCTCTTCCCTGAAAAATAGAAAAGGATGTGATACGGAGTCTGCTCTTCGATTTCTGCCTCCGTTGCCGTAGCCTGAAAAATGGAGTACCAGCCAGAAATTCCCGCTTCAAAAGTATGTGCATTCCACAGCAATCCTGCACCCGGCTGAACTGCCGGATACCGCATCATGTCTTCTCCCGGCGGACTGTACGGTTTGTATGTCATGCCCGGCAGTTTATCCATAATATTCACAAACCACTGTTTTGTTGCCCAGTAAAGGTTGAAATTCATGGATGGAATAATCTCACCTGTTTCCCTGACTTTTATTGGCTTGGCAAAGGTGAACCCGGCGCCTGTGATATTTGTGTTGATTTTACCGGTGAGTCCCTGATAGAAATAAAAAGCCATTCCGGCTTTTATCGGTTCCGACCATGTATCATAGGTGAGCGTATAGGAGTAGTTGAGCTCTTTTTCCGGACGGGCAAAAAACAACAATTCAGTATTCACGCTGCTGTTTTGGTTAAATCCTGCATACGAAGGATTTAGCAACAGCTTGTTGGAAAAAGGGAGCAACCCTTTGTCCGTTTGTGCCTTTACTGCCGATTGCGCCAGCAGAAAAAGGATTATGGATGCTATTTTTAACCCGGTTTTCAGAATTAGAATTTAAAGCTGTAAAGTTAACGGATAAAAGGGATTTTATATTTGAAAATATATTGAGTTGTTCAAATTGAGAATATGTGCAGAGGTTTTTTTGAACCATAACAGGCACAATAGGGCACATAAGTTTAAAAATGCCATAAAAAAGCAAAATTCCACTAAACTTGACCTTTACGGTTTCTTAATTCAAATATTTTCATATTGAACTCCTTGCGGAGTTCCGGTGTAGCGGACTTCGTTACCCCGGATTGCGCCTGCGGCTTATCCGGGGTTATCAATGTTTTGTTCCTACGGAACAGTCAATCACCACCAAACGAAATAACGTCATTCCGCATGAAGTGCAAAACTATCTCATTACTCCAAAGCACAATGTTCCACAAAGCTTTATGAAAGGTCTTGATACTTGATACTAATTGTCTTGCATCTTTTCTTCATCCTGCGCCTGAATTTCCCTCCAATATTATTTTGTTGATTTCGTACTGCTCAGTCTTAGCATATTCCCTGAAATTTTGTCGATTTCATTAACTTTGCTGCACATGAAAAAAGTGGACGAATTAGCAGATGCGAATATCAGACAATTGATGCTTAAGTATTTCCTTCCGGCATTTGTGGGTGTTTTTGCAAATGCGCTTTACAATATTGTCGATCGCATTTTTATCGGGCAGGGAGTCAGCGCTGAGGCGCTTTCCGGATTGTCCGTCGTTTTTCCCATTATGCTTATCATGCATGGCTTTGGAATGCTAATCGGTATCGGTACCGGTGTTTTTGTCTCCATCAACATGGGTAGGAGAGACATGAAACGTGCAGAGCAGACACTCGGAACCGGATTTGCATTGATGATAGTGGTTTCCGTATTGGTGATGTCCGTAATTTATCTGTTGAAAAAACCCATTTTGCTCTCATTCGGCTCTACCGATGAGACCTTTCAGTTTGCAAATGATTACCTGAATATTATTCTTGCGGGAACCCCGCTGATGGTCATCGGTTTTTCACTGAACAATGTCATTCGCTCCGAAGGAAATGCCCGGATAGCCATGATGTCGATGATTTTGAGCGCCGGCACAAATATCATCCTTGACCCGATATTTATTTTCGGTTTTGGAATGGGGGTGAAGGGCGCTGCTTATGCCACTATTATTTCTATGGCTGTACTGGTTTTGTGGGTTTTACTTCATTTTAGAGGAAGACGTTCAGTCCTCAAACTGCGAAACAAATATATTCGCTTCGACCGTGCAATTATTATTGAAATCATCTCCATCGGGATGGCTCCTTTTTCCATGCAGATTGCCAACAGTCTGGTGCAGGGATTGCTCAACAAAAAGCTGATACTGTTTGGCGGCGATTTAGCTGTGGGCGCTATGGGAATTATCAACTCGGTGGCGTCGCTGGTGGTGATGGCAATCGTTGCCCTGAATATGGCTTCCCAACCGATCATCGGGTTTAATTACGGCGCCAGAGCCATTGAGCGCGTGAAAGAAGCGCTGCGCATTTCGCTGATTGCCGCAAGTATAATTTCGGTTGTGGCGTTTACTTTTATCGAAGCGCTTCCCGGTATGCTTGTGCGCCTGTTCAACAGCGACAGCAAGCAGCTTTATTCGATTTCGGTTCACGGACTGCGTTTGGTTGTGCTCGCCTTCCCGATTGTCGGATTTCAGATAGTTTCCTCCCACTTTTTTCAGGCTATCGGAAAGGCAAAGCTGGCGATGTTTGCCACGCTTTTCCGGCAGGTTATCGGACTGATTCCACTGTTGATTATTTTACCCGGATTTTGGGGAATTTCAGGAATCTGGCTGGCTTACCCGATAGCAGACACCATGGCTGCAATGGTGGTGTTTTTCCTGTTGCAGCGGGAGTGGCGCATGTTGCCTGATCTGATTGCAGCGCAGGCATAAAATACGCCGAAACTGGATTCGCGAAACTTTTCGGTCTTAGTTCTCTTCTCCTTTCGGATAGAGAAACTGATCGCCTGTATCTTCCACAACATTTTTCTTCCAGCTTTCGGGATATCCCGGAAATGACGGAAATTGCGGGTATCCCCACGGATTTCGTAGAAATTTTCCGTTTTCTTCATGCTTAATATTGCCATCCAGATATTTTACCAGAAGAAATTCGCTCAGTTCCTGCCAGCGCTTCAGGGTATATTCGCCCATATTGCAGGAATAATCAGTAAGAAACTCACGTGCCAGCGCAGGGTCTTTTTTCCAAAGATTCAGAGCGCCTTCGTCAATTGCAGGCGTGTAATCTGCAAACTTATTTTCCAATTCGCCCTGAATTTTTTGAATGTCTGGAATCACACGGTTATAAAACAGATAGGCAAAATGGGCAACCCGGTTAAATATCCAGAAAGCAGCATCTTCCTTGTATGTCAGCATGTCGCCGTAACCTTCCGACCAGGTTTTCGGAACCCTGTTTATTCCGCAGTAAAAAGGCACATAAACGGTTGTTCCGGCATCATCTACGCCAAACCAGTTGATTCCGCCAATGGGATCGGGAAGCCAGCTACGCATCTGAGCGATGAATGAAAAACCGGTCTGTTGGGTAACAGTTACTCTTTCATTGAAATATTCCCGGTTTTCGTATTCCCAGGTAAGGTCCCGCCAGCGATAGGGCAGCCCAAACGGACCGGCACCCGCATCTTTGGACATATCCAGCTCCGTGCCCTGCAGATAATCGCGTTTGAAGCGCATCAAATCCTGTGGACTTAGCTTTCTGTCGGGTTTGATATAAAGTGGCATCCGCTCTGCTTTCAGGTCTTTGCCGGTTGCATAATCCCAATAGCTGTCCATTTCGTCAGATATATGATTGAACATGCTCCAGACGCGCAGTTCGCAAAACCGGGCGGCATCAAAATCAAGGGGCGCATAAACATCGCTGAAGCTGAATTCACTATCGTTTCCGCTGAAATACCCTTTCTGACGTGCAAAAGAGATTACATCTTCAGCATAAACGGCTTCCACTTCGGGCGAGAAAATTTTATCCATATTTGCGGAACTGATACTTATTTTGCCATCTTCTACCGGAAAATTTGTGATTCGCGCATGGTTGGCATGGGCTGATACATAACCGTCGGGAATGCGGATTGCCACCCAAACTGCGCCTTTGTTCCGGTTTGTGGTTTTTCCGGTTTTTTTATCGTTTTGCAGATCGGTTCCTTTACCAATCAGCTCCATTATCCACGCTTCATTGGGATCGCCAATGGAAAACGATTCGCCGGAGCTGGCATAGCCAAATTCTTCCACCAGACCGGCAATAACCCGGATGGCTTCCCGTGCGTTTTTTGCACGCTGCAGCGCAAGAAACATCAGCGCTCCGTAATCCATCAGACCGGTGGTGTCGGTGAGCTCGCTGCGCCCGCCAAATGTTGATTCGCCGATTGTAACCTGATATTCATTCATAAAACCGATGGTTTGGTAAGTGTATGAAACCTGCGGAATTTCACCTAACGGTTTTGCCGTGCCGCGGTCATAAATAGTTACCGTACTTCCCGGAGACCAATGGGTTGCAGGGCTGAAATAGAGCTCGCCATAGCGGATGTGCGAATCGGCAGCATAGGAAATCATGGTGGAACCATCTGTTGATGCGCCTTTTGTAACTAAATAGTTTGTACACGCTTCAGCCGGTGAAACGATAAAATTTACCAGAATAACCGAAATGATAATTGAGAATATTGAGTTTTTCATAAAAATATATTTAATCACTTTCTGATTTTCAGTAAGTTGCGATGAAAAATGTTTTTGCAACAGAATAGCTGCAAAAATAAAGAAATTGGTCAAAGCGTCAAAAATCGGCTGAATGTTAGTTTTTCAGCTTCTCTTTCAGCGCAATTCCTGTGTAGGATTTTTTTTGCTTTACCAAATCTTCAGGTGTTCCTGCAAAAACCAGATTGCCTCCTTGGTCGCCGCCTTCCGGTCCGAGATCAATCACCCAGTCGGCAGATTTGATTACTTCCAAGTTGTGTTCAACAATGATGATGGAATGTCCGCGCGAAATCAGCGCATTGAAAGAATCCAGCAGTTTGCGGATGTCATGGAAATGCAATCCGGTGGTGGGTTCGTCAAAAATGAAAAGGGTGGGGGAGCTTCGCTCCTGCGCCAGAAACGATGCCAGTTTCACCCGCTGACTTTCACCGCCTGACAGGGTGTTGGACGATTGCCCGAGATTGATATAACCCAAGCCGACTTCCTGCAGCGGCAAAAGACGTCTCACAATTTTCTTTTCGGTGGATGAACTGCCCGCAGAAAACAGTTCGATGGCTTCATCAACCGTCAGGTTGAGAATATCATTAATATTTTTTCCCTTGTATTGCACATCTAAAATGTCATCCTTAAACCGCTTTCCGCCACAGCTTTCACAAACCAAAAACACATCGGCAAGAAACTGCATTTCCACCCGGATAGTACCTTCTCCCTGGCATTCATCACATCGCCCGCCATCCACATTGAAAGAGAAATGTGAAGGTTTCAGCCCCTGAATTTTAGATGCCTGCTGTTCTGAAAAGAGTTTTCGTATCTCGTCGTAGGCTTTCAGGTAGGTTACCGGATTTGAACGTGAAGATTTGCCAATCGGGTTTTGGTCAACAAACTCGATGGCGCTTATCATTTTCAGATCGCCTTTTATCGAATCGTGTTGCCCCGAGCGATCGGAATACGCCCCTAAAGTTTTGGCAACGGCAGGGAACAGAATTTCGGAAACTAACGAAGATTTTCCGGAGCCGCTCACACCGGTAACTGCCGTCAGAGTGTTTAGCGGAAATTTAATGTTGATGTTTTTCAGGTTATTTTCCCGGGCGCCAATCACATCAATGGCATTGTTCCATTTTCGCCGAAGTTTCGGAACTTTAATTTTTTCTTTTCCGGTGAGATATTTTGTAGTCAGGCTTTCGGGTTTTTGCTCCAATTGCTCATGTGTTCCCTGAAAGACTACTTCGCCACCAAGCTGTCCGGCAAACGGACCAATATCGATAATCTGATCGGCAGCGCGGATGATTTCTTCATCGTGCTCCACAACAAGAACGGTATTCCCGATTCTTCGGAGTTTTTGCAGAACGCCGATAAGCCGCTGAGTATCTCTTGAATGCAGTCCAATGCTTGGTTCATCAAGTATATAAAGCGAACCCACTAAACTGCTCCCCAATGAGGTTGCCAGATTGATACGTTGCGATTCTCCGCCGGAAAGCGATGAAGAGAGACGGTTTAGGGTGAGATAACCCAATCCCACATCACAAAGAAAAGCGAGCCGGCTTTTTACTTCGATCAGGATTCTGCGCGCAATGCTCTGGTCAAACTCGTCTAACTTCAGATTTTGAAAAAACACGTTAAGTTTTGAAACGGGCATCAAAACAAGCTCCTGAATTGATTTTCCGGCAACTTTGATGTAACCGGCTTCTTTTCTGAGCCGCGAACCCCTGCACTCGGGACATGTTGTTTTTCCGCGATAGCGAGCCAGCATTACCCTGTACTGTATTTTGTAATTTTTTTCTTCAAGGTATTCAAAAA
>CAYNOQ010000034.1:0-17179 GCA_964398855.1 uncultured Mariniphaga sp.
CCACAGTGTGTCAGCAATATAGAGTAATGTTAAATTTAATGTGAAGAAATGTTACGTAACGGTGAAGATTTAAACGGCTCTGTTCTTTAATTCAGAAAAAGCTCAATAACCGGAATTTCAACATTCGGTTTTTCCACCGGCAGGCGCAGGTTTAAGTCATTTTCAGTGGCTATGCTTCCCTGCATGTGGTGCCCGTAAGGTTCTGTAATCAGCAACTCGGACGCATCATGCAGAAATTGGGCATATTTTACTTTACCTTTATAACCCGGAAGTCTGAAATTGGTTATCGGATAATCAAGCAGATGGATATAGAGCCGGTTTGTTTTTGGGTTGTATGTTAATAGGGTGTGCTCCGGCGCTTCAAATTCTTCCGGCGCCTGAGTACATTCATAAACGGAGCGGCTGTTATATTTCATCCATTCTCCCATTCCCTGAAGCGCCTTGTTGGCACGTTCATCAAAAACACCACGGGCGGTTGGACCCACATTTAGCAGTAAATTTCCGCCTTTGCTGACTGATTCGATTAAAAGTACAAGAAGTTGCTGATTGTTTTTCCAGGTATATTCATCACGATAGTAACCCCATGAACCGGAAAAGGTCTGGCAGGTTTCCCAGGGGATTTTTTTTCCGTCAATTTCGGGCCAACTTTGCACCTTAAACTGTTCCGGTGTGGTAAAATCCCACCCGCCCTGAACATCTTTCAAATCGGCACGGTCATTTAAGATTAAATCGGGCTGAAGTTCTCTGACCATTTTTACTAATTCCACCGAACCCCATTCATCTCTGCCCTTGCCAAATTTTCCGGGATAGGAGTAGTCGAGCCAAAGGATGTCAATTTTTCCATATTTGGTGAGAATTTCCCGAACCTGATTTTTCAGAAACTGACGATAAACACTCATATCCCTGTTTTCATTCAGCTTGTCGTACTCTTCCTGTGTACTTACGCTCTGCGGATGAACCCTGTCAATGGTGAAATCGGGATGATGCCAGTCAATCAGGGAGTAATAGAAACCGATTCCAAGTCCTTCGGCGCGGAATGCCTCTACCCATTGTTTGATAATATCTTCGCCATAGGGTGTGTTCATCACATTATAATCGGTGTAAGCTGACTCAAACATGCAGAAACCGTCGTGGTGTTTGCTGGTGATGACGGCATATTTCATTCCTGCGGCTTTTGCTTTTTTTGCCCATTCAATAGGATCGAACAGATCGGGGTCAAACACATCAAAATAGTTCTGATACTTTTCATCCGAAATGCGTTCATGTTTTTTTATCCATTCATGGCGGGCTGCCTGCGCATAAATCCCCCAGTGGATAAACATTCCGAAGCGGGCATCTGTCCACCATTCAAGCCGTTTGGTTTTCTCCTGTTCGGTTTCATTCCAGATTTTTTGCTGAGCAAAAATTTGCTGGCAGGTAAAAAGAGCCAGCACCAACAATAAGGTTATTCGTTTCATGGTAATTTTATTTAATTTATAATAGACTCTAAAAATTATCGTGTTAAAAAAGTTATCACAACTCATCAGTAATTTCAGGGGCGTTATACATTTCAATATTTGAGATTACGGGCGAAGCTTTGGAGTCTTCAATATTTATGCGAATTTTTGTTGTTTCCACAGCGGGGAAGCGTAAAATTCGCTTTCTGCCAATTGTGGTTTCATTGGCGATAATTTTCCAATCTTCCCCGATGAACGCTTCGATGCTGAATTTTTTAATACGCTGCCCGAGCCGAATATCTTCCTGAATCAGAAACCGGTTTATTTTTTCAGGCTTGTCAAAAGAAATTTCCAGATGAGCATTAATGACATCGTCATCTGTTGCCCAGTAATTATCGGGGTTTCCGTCAGTAACATTGGCGGGACTATACTTTTTGGAGTTTCCTCTGGTATTTGAGGCGGTTACTTTTTTGCTCCGGGCAAGGTTGTGAGAAAAGTCGGCTTTGATTGTTTCAGCCAGTTTCATCACCTGTTTAACATCATTTTCATGAATTACACCGCGGGTATCCACCGGAAAATTGAGCAGCAAGGATGCATTTCTGCCGATGGAATTGTAATATATATCGGCGAGATGCGAGACGGTTTTCACCTTATTGTCTTCGGAAGCGTGGTAATACCAGCCCGGGCGAATGGAAACATCCACTTCGGCAGGCACCCAGTGTGTTCCGTCTTCGTGCCCGGACCGAAGTTCCTTGTAGCGCGGAGTTCCGGGGAAAAATTCATCACGGCGGATAGCTGCCCAGTTGGTTTTTTCTGCCCAGCCTTCTTCATTGCCTACCCAGCGCACGTCGGGACCGGCATCGCTGAACATGCAGGCGCCGGGTTGAAGTTCCCTGACAATTTTATAGGTGTTCTCCCAGTCGTAGTAGGTCTCCCTGTCAATGCGCCGTTCTTCGTCGGCACCGCCATACCATCCGGTTCCGCCGTTTGCGCCGTCAAACCAGACTTCAAAAACTTCTCCGTATCCGGTGAGCAGTTCGCGCAGCTGATTGCGAAAATAATCTATATATTCGGGTTTTCCGTAGTCAGGATGGTTTCTGTCCCATGGAGAGAGATATACGCCAAATTTCAACCCGAATTCACGGCAGGCATCAGCCAGCTCTTTTACTACATCACCTTTGCCGTTTTTCCATGGTGAGTTTCTCACAGAATGCTCAGTGTAGGCAGAGGGCCACAGGCAGAAGCCGTCATGATGTTTGGCAGTTAATATAATCCCTTTCATTCCTGCATCTTTGCAGACTTTTGCCCACTGGCGGCAATCCAGTTCCGTGGGATTAAAAAGCGCGGGACTTTCATTGCCGTAGCCCCATTCCATGTCTGTAAACGTGTTCATGTTGAAATGAACAAAAGCGTAAAACTCCAGTTCATGCCACGCTATCTGGCGCTCTGACGGCAACGGATAAACCGGTTCGGGCGGAGCTGTTTCCGTGCAGGAAAACATTATTCCGGTAAGCAGAAGAAGCGGAAGAATTCTTTTCATTTTTCGGAAGTTATTGAAACGGAATCAGATGATTTTACTTTAAAGTAATCCAGGGTGCATTCTCTTTCACCCATTCATAAACAGCCACCGGCACATCGGTGCAGAGGTAATCGCTCTCCAGAGCAATTCCTAATAGAAAATCTTCGATTGACAATCCGGGCCAAAGGCTCACGGTAAATCCCTGCTTTTTTGCTGCTCTGACCATATCGCGGGTTGTTCCTTCAACCCGGCAGCCAATGCGGTTAATTCCCAGGCTTTTTGCTTCATCCAATACCGCTTTTGACAGCCCTTCGCCTTTAATCAGCAGCAAATCCACGGATGGATACTTCTCTTTCAGATATTTTAGTGGACGCGTATCAAAGGATGTCATCACATAGTCGGAGCTGGCAGGCTTGGTGGAATGGATTTTTTCATAAATCTCATCGCAATATTGTTTTAAAACATTCTCGTCATATAACGGACTGTTGGTTTTCATTTCAAACTCAACGTAAAGCCCCGGTTTACTGTTGAAAAACTCCAATGCTTCGTCAAGTGTCGGAACGGAATTTCCGTTTTTTGTGCGCAGTGCCCGAACTTCGTCAGAAGTTGATTCTTCAACAGAACCTTCTGTTCCGAAAATTCGTTTGAAATCTGCATCGTGGAAAATTACGTGATGGTTGTCTTTTGTTCGCCTGACGTCAAGCTCATAGCCCCTTAATCCTTCTTTGTAAACTTCGCGGAAGGCGTGAAGGGTGTTTTCATCAAATTCAAGTTTGCCGCCGCGATGTGCAAAAACTTTAACTTCAGTCTGCTGAGCCACACCGTTTACCATAAAAAACAGGAAGAGTGTGAAAGTTGCAGAAAGACGGAGCGCGTGATTCGTTTTTCTCTTTTGGAATAAATATTTCATGCAGATTGTATTTATAAATAAAGCTAAGCAAACATAGCAAAAAAAATCAAAACCGGAAGTTAAATTCAGAGCGTGAAATCATTCTATTCCATATTGCGTATCTTTGTCAAATGTTTCACAGCGCTATAAAAACAGTAATCTCAACCCCGGTTTTGTACACAAAACAGTTTTGCCGGAATTTCCTGTATAAAAGATTGATAATTCACCGTTTTCTTTTGTAAATTAGCTACGTTATCAAAAAAATCAACAAAATGGTCTGCAAACTCACGGAAAATGATGTGGTGATTAAAAGCTGGAAACAACTTGTTGAAGAGGTTTACCGCAATTCATGGAAGCCGCAGCTTGGGCGTTATCGCAGTGACTATGCTTTCAGGGGGCTTTCTGATGCAAGTTATCAGTTGAAAAACAGCTTTGTGCGAAACTGTGGTTGCCATCCTGAGTTAGAATATCACATTCTTCGGAATTTCAGAAAATATGCACGTACCAGCGAGCCGCAGCTCACTAATACGCAATTGCGCTCTTTGGTGCTGGCACAACATCACGGACTGCCGACACGGTTGCTTGACTGGACATACTCTCCTTTTATTGCCATGCATTTTGCCACTGCAAATACCGAGAGGTTTGATATTGACGGCGTTATCTGGAAAGTTGATTTTGTTAAAGTGAACCGGTTGATTCCCGAACCTTTGAATTCCCTGCTGAATCTTGAAAAATGCAATGCGTTTACGGTTGAAATGCTTGAGTCTGTTTTCCCGTCGCTTCAGCAGTTTGATGAAAGAATCGGATTTGGAAATGTGCTGTTTTTTGAGCCACCATCATTAGATGAGCGGATTGTGAACCAGTTTGCTCTATTTTCCATAATGACCGATGCAACGGCAATTCTGGAAGATTGGCTTTTTGAGCAACCCGATGTGTATCGCAGAATTATTATTCCGGCAAAACTTAAATGGGAAATTCGCGATAAGCTGGATCAGGCAAATATCACGGAACGGGTGCTTTTTCCCGGGTTAGATGGTTTAGCAAGCTGGCTGAAACGGCATTATCAGCCAAAATATGAACAGGAAACCAATTGTTAAGAAGATGAATGATCCGATAGGCAGAGCAATTGTTGATTTTTTTGAATACGGAAAGGCGCCCGATATTATTGTGAATACCAACTACACTGAAAATGAGGTTTTGCCGCCTGCAATTTTTTTCAGAAGCGAAAGGGAAATGAGCGAAATTGAAACCACCGCACTGAATCTTTGTTATGGTAAAGTTTTGGATGTCGGGGCAGGAGCGGGGTGTCATTCACTTGTTTTGCAAAATAGGGGACTGGATGTTGCAGCGCTGGAAAAATCGAAATACGCAGTTGGTGTAATGGAGAAGCGGGGAGTGAAAAAGATTATTTTTCACGACATATTTACATTTGATGAAACGGGTTGGGATTCCATTATCTTGCTGATGAACGGTTCAGGAATTGGTGGAACGCTTGATGGACTGGGGAAATTGCTTTTACGCCTGAAAAATCAAATCGCTCCCGGCGGGCAGATACTGATGGATTCATCCGATATTGGCTACCTGTTTGAAGAAGATGACGGCTCTGTCTGGATTGATCTGGCAAATGAAAAATATGTTGGTGAGATGGAGTACAGGCTGAGCTACAAAGATGAGTCAGCCGCTTTCAACTGGTTGTTCGTTGATTTTGAAACATTAGCTGCACTTGCCGGAAAAATCGGGCTGAATTGCGAGAAAATTACCGAAAACGCTTTTTATGAATATCTGGCAAGGATTACGATTGCGTGATTGCAGGTTATGTGTCGATTGAGAAGTTTTAAATAAAAACAGGATTTTCTCTGTTTACCGAAATAAAAAGATGTTTTACAGATAAAATTGAGCAGAGAAGTAATTTTAAACTTATTTTGCATACCTATTATATATGTAGATTTTTCTTAGAAAAATACCATGAGAGCAATTTTTTTAATTTCTTCAGTTTTTTTTCTTTTGGGGCTGAAACTCAGCAGTAATATTGATTTTGGGAAAAGGATTAATCCTGCCAATTCCATTATTTCAACAAAAATTTTACAAAAGAAGCCTTCAAAAGCCATTCACCTGTTTTCTTCTCCCGAGCCGGCAGAAAAAGCCGATACGCTGAAAGCGGAAGAAAAGCCTTCACAGGAAAAAAGAACAAAATAGTTGTTCCCTTTTTAATTCAAATATTCTTATCTTCGGCATAGTTTTTTAATATATTGCAGCTTAATTTACAGGATTTTCCGGTTTGATTTTGCCTGTTTTTACCGATTGTATATCTGAAACAGTTTGTTTCCATTGTTCTAAACGGCTTTTACATCGGTATTAAACCATAAATAACCGGATTGATCCGGTAACCAATTTAATAGAAACCATGGAAAGAAAAGGAATGAATATGCACCGCCGAAATTTTGTCAGGGCGCTCTCTTTGGGAACTGCCCATCTCCTTTTTGCAGGTCCCCTGAGCGCCGGATGCTCGAGGTTTGCATCAGTAAATCCGGTTCAGAAAGTGAAATTGGGAAAATCGGGAATTGAAACTTCATTAATCGGTTTTGGCACAGGGATAAAGGCAGGAAACCGTTCTGCATTTCTTACCCGTCAGGATAAGAGTAAAAGTCTCGATTTGCTTTATCATGCATACGACAACGGCATTCGCTTTTTTGATTGTGCCGACTCGTATGGAACCCATGGATTGGTTGCCGAAGCAATGAGAAATATGAAGCGGGAAGAGCTGACCATTTCTACCAAAATGTGGGTGATGAAGGGTGGCATTCCTGAAGAGGAGCGCCCTGATGCTGACATTCTTGTGGATCGTTTTCGCAAGGAATTGAATACCGATTACCTGGATATAGTGCAAATTCATTGTATGTATGACGGGAAGTGGACTGATGTATATAAAAGACAGATGGATATTCTCGAAAACCTGAAATCCAGAGGAATTGTTCGTGCCCACGGGGTGTCGGTTCATTCGCTTGATGCCATGAAAGCAGCTGCCGAAAGCTCCTGGGTGGATGTTATTCATGTGAGAATAAACCCTTACGGTTTGGCTATGGATAAGCCTGACCCTGCTGAAGTTGTGGAAGTTGTCAATCAGATGCACCACTCCGGGAAAGGAGTAATCGGAATGAAATTAGTTGGCGAAGGGCGGCTGAGTAACGACAGTGAAAAAATGAACCACTCCGTGCAATTTGTTTTGGGTTTGGGTTCCGTTGATATGATGATTATCGGTTTTGAAGAAAATGAACAGGTAGATGATTATCTCATCCGTACGGAAAATGCCTTGAAAAATCTTCACGGATAACTATTGGCAAATTTTACTGTGTAAATCCGGTTTCATCTGAAATGGCGAACAAAAAAATGCGTGCTTTAACAAAAAGGCACGCATTTTTTGAACAGATAAATTGCTCTGATTATTTGCCTACAAGCAACTCCTTGATTTTATTGGGAATATCTGAATTTTCCATAATTCCCATAAAATGCTCAGCTCCGGGTCCGTATGAAAGTATGGGAACCATCAGTCCGGTGTGTCCTTTGGTGGCATAGCCGGCTTTCACCATTCCGGTTTCGTAGTTTCCGTCTAAAATTGCCATTCCGCCGGTTTCGTGGTCTGCTGTTACGATGACCAATGTGTTTTTATCTTTGGCAGCAAACTCAAGCGCTTTTCCGATAGCACGGTCGCTGTCCAACATCTCTTCAACTACATAAACGGTGTTGTTTGCGTGTGCACCCCAGTCAACTGCTGAACCTTCAATCATAATGAAGAACCCTTTTTTGTTGTTGCTCAGAATATTGAGCGCAGTGTTGGTGGCAATGGGCAGCATATCGCCGCGTTCATCCATGCGTCCGTTGTGAACATCGGCAGTTAAACCGGCAAGCTTACCATCTTTAATATTTTCAATGACATTGATATCTCTTTCAATACGATAACCTTTTTGTCTGAGTTCATTAACCAGATTGCGTCCATCTTTGCGTTCGGTGAAATGGGTATAACCGCCGCCGATGAACACATCAATATTGGTTTTCAGGAAATCATCGGCAATTTCTTCATACATGCTCCGGTTTTCCTGATGGGCAATGAATGAAGCAGGCGTGGCGTGGGTGATTGCCGAAACAGAAACGAGTCCGGTGGCAAGTCCTTTGGCGCTCGCCTCTTCAAGTACCGATTTTACGGGATTCAGATCCGTATCCACCCCAATGCTGCCATTGTTGGTTTTTTGACCGACTGCAAGGGCAGTTCCGCCGGCGGCAGAGTCGGTAACATACCGGTTTGCAGATGAGGTTTTGGAAAATCCGATATTTTTGAGATTTTCGATATATAGATTTCCCCTGTTTGCCGTTAGTGCAGCGTGTACGTGCGACAGTCCCATACCGTCAATAATGAACAGCACAACATTCTTCGGTTTTTTCTTTTTGAACTTTTGCGGAAAAGTTTGTACGGCGTAACTCTCTCCGCCGCGATAAATTTTTAAATCGTCTTCAGCTTTTGCATCTAAATACTCCTCCTGTGCAATGCTTGAAAAACCTGTAAACAGCGCAATCAGAACAATCAATAATTTACGTGTCATGAATATAAAATTTTAGAATTAAGTGAACCGGCAAATATAGGAATTCAAAACTATCAACAGGTCTTTAAAATCTAAAAATCATCAATGAAATGTTAATGAGTTGTTAGTTTGCTTGTTGGTCTTCCAGCGTATTAAAATCAAATTCAGTGTTTAATTTAAAGAAAACACCTTTAGTAGTGACTTGTAATTCGATAATATCTATCAAGATGAAGTTGCTCAATATCTCTTCTGCTTTTTTACGTGATATTTGTGCTAAACGGACAAATTTTGAAAAGGTGATAGCTCCATTTTTCTGAAGATGACTGATTAGGAGTTTTTCGTCATCGGTGTAGGAAAAACAGATTCCCTCTTTTCTTTTTATTTTTCTCCAAACCGAGAGCTGAATGCGGTGGGCAAGTATGTTTTCGTCATTTACGCGGGTGTATGCCAGCCATTTGCCGTTTTCGTCCTGTGCAAAGTGTGGCTTTTTATCACTGGGCAGCACCCCAATTTCCAGCACGGTTTTCCCTTCTGCGAACCATTGCCTCACACTGAAATCAACAGGTGGATTGCTGTAAATTTTAGCTGCCGATTCTACCATATAATACTCCTCTTCGGTGCGAATACCCGCCACTTTTCCGTTATCCTTCACTCCGATGAGCAGCCTGCCGCCATCGGTATTGGCAAATGCCACAAGGGATTTGGCGATTTTCTTTGAGTCGTTTACGCAGAATTTGAAATCCTGCTGCTGGTGCTCGCCTTCCCCGATCATTTTATATAGAAGTGCGCTCATGGCGTATTCTCTTTAAGCCATTCAAAAGTGACATAATGGTCGGGGTTCATGCCCAATTTGCGGTAAACCTGCTGCGCTCCGCTGTTCTTTTTATCAGCATAGAGACGAATGCCTTTCAGGTTATTGCTTTCCAATACGTGGTTTTTAACGTATTCATATATATTGCTGTAAACCCCTTTTCTTCTGAATTCGGGAACTACATAAACAGACTGAATCCACAACACAGTGCCATTGCGCCAGTCGCTCCACTCGTATGTTGTGAGCAGTGAGCCGATTAACCTCCCTTCAGCTTCCGCCACATAATAAGTTCCTTTTGCGGAATCTTCCAAAACTGCGGCTACTCCCTTTTCAACCGTCCGGCGGTCTAACCCGATTCCTTCTGTCTCTTTTGCCATAGCCAACTGAAATTCCATAATTGGAATCAAGTCGCCGGATTTTGCTTCTCTGACTAACATATATCCCTATTTTCAGGCGAAAATAATAAATCTGAACGCATTATAAGAGTTTGCTCAGGATGTTTTCTTTTTACAGTTATCCTATTTTGCTGTAAAAACAGAAAAAATGCGATTGATTATTTTTCCTGTCTGTTTTCTTTGTTTTGGAAAACTGATTCTTCTTTGTAGCTTTGTTTTTTTGAAATAACAAGATTTTAACACAAATATCAACTGTTGAAGATTAAAAATTATGACAACTGGTCCTAAAAAGCGGAATAGTGCACAGAGACACCGTGTTATTTTGAATGAGATAGAGAAAAAAGGATATGTTACGGTGCAGGAAATCAGCCAGCAGCTTGGGGTTTCAGAAGTGACTATCCGAAAGGATTTGAAGCAGCTTGAAGAGCGGAAAATGCTCTTGAGAAGCCATGGTGGCGCAAGTCCGCTGAGTTCACTGATTTATGATCGGCATATTGATGAAAAGGAAAAAATCATGGTGGACGAAAAGCTTCGTATAGCCGAAGCTGCCAACCAGTTGTTGAGAAAAGATGACCGTATTATTATTGCTTCAGGAACCACGCTGCTCTATTTTGCCCGAAAAATTTCCATGTCGGAGCCGATAACAGTGATAACGCCTTCCGTAAAAGTGTCGCTCACACTTTGCTATAACCCAAGCATAGAGATTATGCAGTTGGGTGGCGGAATGCGTAAAAGTTCAGCCACGGTTATCGGTCCTTATGCCGAACATTTTTTAAGCGGACTGATGTGCAACAAGCTGTTCATCGGGGTTGACGGTATTGACATTGAGTTTGGGCTGACCACCAGCAACATTGCGGAAGCTCATCTGAATCAATATATGTTAGATGCTGCCAAAGAGATTATTGTGCTTGCCGATTCAACCAAATTCGGGAAACAGGGTTTTGGTAAGATTTGCGATATTGAGCGGGTTCATCACATTATCACAGATAAAAATGCACCACAAAATGTGGTGCAGATTATTCGTGACAAGGGAATCGAAGTTACCCTTGTATGATTTTATGCAAATGGTAATTTCTAATTTTGAAGCTGTTCGCGCAGCCACCCCGGACGGTTGGTTGTGATGGACGAAACACCAAGACCTGCTACCCGTTTTGCTTCTTCCACACTGTCAACAGTCCATACCCAGACATCTAACCCCAGTGCATTTGCTTTTTGCATCATCTCTTTGTTTACCAGCTTGTAGTGCACATCAACTCCGTCAAGCCCGATGGCAGCGCACTCTTCCATTTTATCGGCAAGGTCTTTTTCGGATGAAGTGAGCCAGTAGCATTTGTTGTTGGGATAGAGTTCCTTTGCTTTTTTGATAGTTTCCCAGTTGAAGGCTATAAATGCCATCTGATCAAGCCTTTTGCTTTTTTTGATTTCTTTTTGTAAAGCGGGAAAAATCTCTGGTCCGGTTTTGATTTCCACAACCAGATACTTGCTTTTGTCTTTTGGAATGATTTTGAAAATTTCCTTCACAAGCGGAAGCTTTTCACCGGCATATTTTGGATCTTTCCAGCTGCCGACATCCAATTTTCGCAAAACTGAAGCTTTTGTTTCCGGAATCTGATAATCAACGCCTGACGTGCGTTTGGTACTTTTATCGTGGGAAACAACTACCTTCTTGTCAGAAGTCATGTAAATATCGATTTCAACGCCATCGGCGTTCAGCTCCCAGCCTAACTTTGCAGAAGCTACCGTATTTTCGGGAGCAATATAAGACGCTCCGCGGTGTCCGACAATCTCAACCTGAGCAAACAATGAAACAGAGATAATACTCAGCGATACGAAAAGAAAGATTTTTTTCATTTTTAAATATTTTAATAATTTACCTAAGATTCATCCTTAAAAACTCTTTTTAGACCTGATAAAATTTCTTTGATTTATCTGTTATCCTGCAAAACTACAGTTTTCAATTTAAAAATTTTGCCTGATTCTGTAATTTTATAAACGAATTTCTTTAAAAGAACTGATTTGTCATATTTTCTGTACTTCGGAAAATATTCTATTCCTGCCAGGGCCACGGTTTTGCTTTTGTGCGCCAGGCTTCTTTTTCCCAAAGTTCTGCCATTTCTTTAACTTTTTCAGGATATTTCTCTGCCAGATTATTTGTTTCGCTCCGGTCGTTTCCCATATCGTATAATTCCCAGCTGTTTTCGTCTGCATCGCTGAAAACTTTGAATTCCTGAGTCCGGGATACTAATTTCCATCTGCCTGCGCGAAGTGCTCTGTTCCCTTCGTGCTCCCAAAAGATACATTCTCTTTCTACCGGTTTGTTTCCAAAAGCGGGAACAAGGCTTTTCCCTTCATAGCCGGGTATTTTGTTGCCATTGTATTCCTCCGGATATTTAAGTTCTGCTATGTCAATACAGGTTGCCATGATATCAATCAGGTGCGAAGGCTGTTTCCTGATTTCGTTTTTTCCTTTGATTCCGGAGGGCCAGTGCACAATCATCGGGGTTGAAATTCCGCCTTCATGTGTCCAGTGTTTGTAAAGTCTGAATGGAGTATTACTGACGTTTGCCCACTCTTCGCCATAAGCAACATAAGTGTCTGCATCACCCGGCATCACACCTCTGCCGCTTCTGATGAATCTGCCATCGCGCGAATATTTGGGTCTTTTCATATAGAAAACAGAATCTTTGGGGTAGGGGCGGAGCAATTTTTGTTTTTCTGTGAGTGGCACTTCCGGCTGGTCTGTTCTCAAAAGCTCGGCACACGCACCGTTGTCGTGCATATAAAAGATGATGGTATTTTCCAGCATGTCTTGCTTGTCGAGAGCATCAATGATTCGACCAATACCCTGATCCATAATATCAATCATGGCGGCAAACACTTCCATGCGTCTTACCTGCCACTCTTTCATGGGTTCATCTTCCCAGGCAGGAATTGAAACACCCCTTTCCGTAAGTACGCATTCGTTATCGATTATGCCCAGCTCTTTCAGCCGCTCAAACCGCTTTTCTCTGGTTTTGTCCCATCCCTGATTATATACGCCTTTATATTTTTCTATTTCACTTTCGGGTGCATGCAGGGGCCAGTGAGCCGTTGTGTAGGCAACATAAAAGAAAAAAGGCTTGTCGCCCGGATGCTCCTGAATAAATTTAACGGTAGTGTCACTGATGGCGTCGGTATAGTAGAAGTTCTCCTCCGGTGCAATCATAGTATTCTGGCTGGTTAAAGTTCCCGGATCATAGAAGCTGCCATATCCATGAATTGTGCCGAAAAACCTGTCGAATCCACGCTGAAGGGGCCAGTTGCTTTTGTCGCCATCCGGTGTAATGTGTTGTGTCAGATGCCATTTTCCCGACATGTAAGTTGCATAGCCATTGCTTTTAAACAGTTCAGCCAGTGTAACTGTGTTTTTGCTCAATTCATCAAGGTATCCTTCTTCTTCAAATATGTAGGTGGGGAGATGCCCCATTCCTGCCTGATGCGGATACAACCCGGTCATCAGCGATGCTCTGGTAGGGCTGCAGCGGGGGGTATTGTAGAATTGCGTAAATTTTAGTCCGTTTTCCGCTAACCTGTCAATGTTGGGTGTGTTAATTTCTGAACCAAAGCAACCTATATCGGAAAAGCCCATGTCGTCAGTGAGGATGACTATTACGTTGGGTCTGCTTTGGGATTTTGGTGTTTGTGTGCCGGAACAGGCATAAAAAAGCAAAGCAATTAAAAGAGAAGGTAAAATGCGGATGGCGGTTCTAATTTTCTGGCACATTGCTTTAAAAGATTATAAAATAAAGGAGCAACAGGAAAACCTGTGCTCCTTTATCGTGATTATTGATTATTCATTTTGCTCATCAGTCAACGATTTCGACCTTGATGTCATCTAAGAAAATCCGGGTTTTTCCGGCTCCTACTCCAAGAAGATCGTAATCCCCGCCCACGAACTTAATTTGCGTTTCCGATGTGGCGCCGGTGATTGTAAATGTGCGGGTTGCTTCCGGCTCATTCCATAAATTGATGCAATATTCAGTGTGAGTAGCATCATTGGCAGGATAAACGGGCCAGTTGTCAATAATAAATACGCTCTGGCTGATCTCACCCGGTCCAATAACACTTACCTTGAGGTCGTTATCATCTTTTGTACCTGCCTTGGTCATATATGGGATAGCCTTGAAAGTTACTTTAACTGTTTCAGTGCCCATAAGTTTCTCAAAAGGAGGAGATACAAGATCACCACCATAAGATGTTTTGCCAAGTTTTACAAAGCCTACGCGGGAATACAACAGCGGTGTGTTTCCACTTCCGTCAACCGGATTTACAAGGCTGACCCATCCTCTGTCTTTTTCATCCTGAGTCCAGGTATCCCATCGTTTTTCACCGGTTGTGGTGTAGAAGACAGGACTGCCGTAGTCCAGCCAGTTGAAATCTTCATCAAGGATGATTGAAGTGAATTGATTAACCTCTATCTGTTTCCAAATATCATCAGGAAATTCTGAAGAAAAGACGGTTAGCAGTGCAGATAGTTCAGCGTCTCCCGGATTGGCATTTGCTTTTAGCAGAAGACCGGATGCTGTTTTTTCTGCGGTTACCCATCCTTCTGAAATACTGAAATTCCAGTTGTCGAGATTCGTTTCAATTTCCACAACCGATTCTCCTCCATAAGGTGGAAAACCAACACTTTCCTGAACTATATCCAAAAAGATATTTGGATTTTGGCTTACGAAAATCGTTTTCCCGATTTCGGGAAACATGGCTGATGTTATGCTCAGTTCAGCTGTACGTACTTTTGGTGTTTTATTGGATGAAACGGTTATTTTCAGTCCAGCTGCTGTTTTTTCAATATTTAACCAGCTCTCACCATCTTGAGAAAAAGTCCAGTCATCAGCGGATGTATTTATGGTTATATTTAATTCTGCTCCGTTCCCGGAAACTTCAATGTTTTCCGGATTAATCTCCAAAAATGTTGCTCCCTGAATGATAGATAGCATTTTGTTGACTAACGGATATTTTTCAGAAGTTATATGGAGTATTGCCCGTCTTTCGTCATCGGGATTGGGCGCTGCTTCCATTGAAAGCCCGGATGCTGTAATCTCTGCTTCAATCCATTCGCCTTCTTCTATTTTCCATGTCCAGTCATCCACGTTGGTGTCAACACTCAGGCTGATGGCTCCGCCTGCGTTTTTTATCTGAATAATTTCATTTGGATCCACATTTAAGTAGGGATCGTTCACGTCATCTTTGCATGACATCAGAAAGGATGTCATAAAGATCAAAACCAAGCTTGTTGTTATAAAATTTGTCTTCATAATTGTTATTTCATATTTGTTGTTAAATTTTTTGGTCGTGTCATTGTTTCTGAATAAATGTTTCCAAATCTGTCTGTTACAGTAATATCAAGTGTTGTTGTAGCTTTTGATGCAGTTGCTTTGAACATGTGCGAGACACTTCTTGTAGCAAAAGTTGAATTAACGCTGGCGTTGAGATTCAGCCTTTTGGCTTCATAGGAGATGATATGTAAAGGATCTTTTGCCATTACCTGTCTGATCGGTAATTCCACACCCTCTTCCCTTACTGAAATTTTCCAATCCTCGTCCCAGTTCCAGATATTGATCAGAATTTCATTTGCGGTTCCTGCTTTTGCAAATTCGCCTGCAAATTCAGGCATTTGTGCAGCGGATGCAGCATTTGCCATCGGTGCATATTTTTGGACTGTAATCTCAACACTGTTCAGATCAAAAGTTCTGAACTGGTAGTTGCGGTCGTAGCCTATGCTCTTGTAATACCACTGAATCTCATTTTCCTCAAGCTCCAAAACACCGTATCCTCCCACTGAGCCGTCTCTGCAAATATGATTTCCGCCATACCCCGTATTTCCTGTCCACCACCATGTTGCGCAAATTGCGCCTAAATTGTGCTCCATTAAATTATTGGAATAAACATAGTTGTAGTTTGTGTGAATATGTCCCGAAATAACATGGACATTTGAAAAATCTGACAAATAGCTGACAAGCTCCTCACCATTTGTAATATAGAAAGAAGTGTTGTTGTCAACATCGGGCATTCTGAATAGCGGGCTGTGAAAAGCAATTACCAGCGGTACACTTTTATCTTTCACCAGTGCAAGATCCTTCTTTAGCCAATCAAATTGCTCTGAAGTAATATAGTTGTTGTAATTTCTGCTTCCGCTGACGCCCGGAGAACCGCCTGTGTTGATGTAGTCGATATTGTCAAGCACAACATAGTGTATATTTCCAAGATTAAAAGAATAGTAATTAGGACCCAAAATATCAATGTAAAATTGTTGTGCGGCTTTGTCTCCTGCATGATAAGGGTCGTGATCGTGATTCCCTATTGTGTTGAAAACAGGAGCATTAATTCTATTCATAAACGGAACATACTCTTTAGGCGTGAAATTATCGGAATACCAGTAAGTATCCCAGGTGATATCCCCGAGGGTTAGACCATACACTTTGGTACCTTCAGCTTCATACCGGGCAATCAGGTCATTAATATCATCAAGACATTTTTCAAACTGATAAATATCATTTGTCCGGTTGGCAAGATGTAAATCTGCCATGGCTAAAACAACATGTTTGCTGTTATCTGCCGGGATTAATTCAAAATCGAGTCGTTCAATGACGTTCGCTTTTTCATTAAATTTCTTGTAAAACTGAGGTGCACTTCCAACGGAAGGCACGTCATAATTTCCCGGAACAGAGATAAAAACATAACTGTTTTTCTCCTTTGATGGTAAATAATAGACACCGTTTGCGTCAGTAACCGTTACTTCGTATCCGTCTGAAACAACTACATCAGGCACTCCGGTATTATTACTGAAAACCCACCCTTTAACAAACATACCCTGTTTGTTTGGCAGTACGCCATTTTGTCTGACAGAAATAACCAGATTGTCGAAACCTTCGGCAGCAACTGTAATTTCAGTTTCGCGTGAAGCGATGTTAGTATTTTCTTCTACCGCAATGCGAAGATTATTTGCTATTCCTGAAAGTATTTCAGCCCTGCACCAGGATTGCCCTGAAGTGACCGTAAAAGGGATATTGGTATTCACTTTCATCGAACGTGATTCTTGATCGCTTTCAAACAAAATACTTTGCAGTGCCTGTTCTATGCTAAAAAAAGGAGAAATTCCGTCCTGATATACTTCAATTTGAACAGCTTCTGTTTTTTCAGCTTCAACAGTAATTTTTGCACTGCGCTCCCGACTGTTTTTATTTTCTTCAACTGAAATAGTCAATTGATTCTCAGAAGTTTTAACTGAACACCAATCTACTGATGCAAAAGCTGAGAAAACAGTATTGGTACTCACAGGGATTCTTTCTGTTCCTGAAACAGATGTAAAGGAGACAAAACTCTTTTCCACTTTCAGGAAGATTTTCTCCTGCTCAGGTTTACAGGATACTAACCCAAAAACAATCAGTATGTAAACAATCAGTTTATTCATTTAAACAATTATTACCGGAAGGCGATTTTCGCCTTCCGGTATGAACCATTTTATTCATCTAAATATTGAAGTCTTAACTCTTCCCGCATCTCTCTGAGATTT
>CAYNOQ010000034.1:17279-26309 GCA_964398855.1 uncultured Mariniphaga sp.
AGCGGTATAAAATAGACAGAATCGGGTGAAAGTCCGTCCGGTCTGATTCTTATATTGAGTTTGCCTGTCCTTTCACCTTTAGGGATTATTATGTGATAGTCGTCTATATCGTATTTACTCTCAGGGAGTGTTTTGGCATACAGAGACTCATCAGCATCAAACATTCCCCTGTTATATGCATTCAGAGGAGCTTTATCAGGAATTAAAGTAACTCTCACATCAGTTTCGGCTGCATCGGTGCCGCCACAGGAAACAGCTATAAACGTAAGATTCTCCTTTCCAGAAAGTTCTTGTGCATCTTCAAGAATATTATAATTATCACTGCTGATCAGTGCAATCACCTTTTTGTATAACTCTTTTTCAAAAATCTCATTTGTATTGCAAGCTGTTAAGCCGAAAATGAGAACTGTTGTTATTAAAATATATTTTTTCATATACTATAAATTAAAGTGTGATTAATTCCACCCCGGATTCTGATCCAGAGAAGGCAGGCGGCGAAGTTCGCTGCGTGGAATCGGGAGGAACATTAGTTTTCGATGAACAATGCGTCCGTGGATAGCAGCAGAACCAGGCATTACCCGCTGGTAAAACGCATTCTTATCAGTTGCGTCGGTATTCATTCCCATAATAGGTTCACGTTCTGTTTCTTCGTAAATTCCCCAACGTCTTACATCATAATATCTCCTGTTTTCATGCATAAATTCAACCATTCGCTCCTGCTCAATAAGTTTTTGAATTTTGGCAGGGTCGCTTAGTTCAGCATTTGTTAGTCCTGGTAAGCCTGCACGGTGACGTACCTGATTAAATGCCCATTTAATCTGAGCGACATCACGGCTGAAAGTGATTGGCTGCCCATCCACTTCAACCGTATGTGAACCGGTAAGGTTATTTAATGCTTCTGCATAATTCAAGAGTATTTCTGGATAGCGCAGGATTGGATATATTTTATCCATGACACGGGCAGAACTTCCCTTCATTGCATCCATCGGATGATACCATTTACGAAGTACATATCCGGTAATGGAATAGTTCAGGGGTTCATTTGCAGTTCCGCGCCCATCTTCGTCATAGGCATAATATTTTGCAGTATGTTCCCTGACAGTTGCATCAGTTGTGGAGAGGCAGGGCCAGAATGCTTCGTTAAAACCTACACTTGCATAAAAGCGCATTTCCCGATTGTTATACATATTGAAAACGCCTGCATTCAGCCGATATCCGGAAAATAATTTTATTGCATCGGTATATCCGGATTCTCTGTAATAGCCATCTGCTGTGGCTTCTTCAATTGTTCGACCATCGTCCATCCGATAGGCGTCAACCATTTTTTGGGTAACTGCAAACCTTCCCCAGCCTCCAAGTGAAATAGGATGAGGTCCCCTGATCAGGTATTTGATTTGCTCGGAGCGGCGTGCCCATATAAATTCTGAAACATTTGGTGCGGCGCATTCCCCGTTGAACATTTCTGAATATGAGCGGTAGTGGTCTATCCCAGCAGCACCGTTGGGCCATGTAGAAGTGTAATCCGGATCATCAATTGTTGTTTCCGGTAGTTTGGGTGTATTGTTATCAGCCAAAACAGTGTAAAGCTCATACATCGGACCTCTGTCTGACGGAATGTCAATGACGCGCTTTGCAGCGGCTGCCGCCAAAGCCCAACGATACTCATCAGCAGACTGGGCAATGTAATGAACACCATCAATTTTTCGTGTCCAGTCGCTGAAATATCTCCGAGCAATTTGTCCTCCGTTAAATGCGGGGCTGGCATGAATGAGCCTGACCCTTGCAGCAAGTGTGTAGGCAGCACCGCGGGTAGGACGTCCAAAATCCATAATTGCAACTGATGAAGGCATATTTTTACCAGCTTCCTCAAATTCACTGCAAATATATTCCACTGCTTCGTCGTAAGTACTGCGCGCGCGATCATAATATTCGATAGGTTCATTGTTCTCAACAATTTCATCACCTAACAAAATTGGTGGTCCGTAGTCAACAAGCAGATTGTAATACGCATAAGCACGCCAAAACCGGGTATAGCCTTCTATATAGCGTGAATCAGAAGGTCTCATGTCGGTTGCTTCGTGCATGTGAAGGAGAATCGTATTGCATTTGCGTATGACTTTGTAATAGGTTCCCCACTGATTCATTCTTCCAAAGTTTTCGGGGGTGATAAATCCGTCTGCAAAGTTTGTCCCTTCGTAAACGTTATTTCCTTCGCGGAAGTTAATTGTTCCCTCATCGGTAGCATAAGGACCGGGAGTGTAATTCTGTCTCAGCGTAAAGGCTTCATCAGGAAAAAGGCTTGCTGCTCCCCACATATAGGCTTCTATATACCTTAGTTTAGTAAAAGTGGAGTCCATTTGAAATTCATCATCGAAATAATCATCCACATTCAGGAAATTCTGACATGAGCTTATTCCGGCAAGCAGAAAAACAACAATGACATAGTAAACTGCCTTTTTAAAGGCTGATGGATTAAATATATTTTTTTGCATTTCCATAATTTTTACAGATTGATATAAAATTGCATGGAGTAAACAGATGGTATCGGATAGACACGCCCGTTAAATTGTGCTTGCTCCGGATCGAAAGTTTTAACCTTTGACCAAACATGGAGATTTGTTCCGATTAATTGCAAATCTATTGACGATATGCCTAATTTGCGTATCCCCGGTGTGTTGAGGTTATAGTTAAGTGTTACTTCCTGCAACCTCAAATAGCGTGCGTCACCTTTCCAAAAATCGGATTTTTGTGAATTGTTGTTGTTTTTTCCATACTGCAAACGTGGAAAAATTGCATCAGGATTTTCAGCAAGAGACGGGTCAATTCCATGTGCAAGAGCATATTCCATAGGTATCCATCGGTTTCTAGGATCGTTTGCCATAATCAGCACGTTTCCTGAAGTGCTTCCGAAGAATGGCACATACCCCATCCCGTTAGCATAGGAAAGATTGTTATGCCTGACATTTTGCCCGACATGGTAGTAGTCCACTCTGCCGGTTCCTTTGAACAGCATTCCCAGGGTGAGTTTTTTATAATGAACTTCACCTCCAAACCCAAACATGAGCATTGGATAAGTGCTTCTTGAGAGGGGAACCATGTCCTGGGCGTTAATAATACCGTCTCCGTTAACATCTTTATATTTAATATCGCCAGGCATATAATCACCGAAAGTCTGAATAGGGCTTTGCTTAATGTCATCCCAGTCCTTAAACAGTCCGAGCGATTGATATCCACGATGCACACTGGTTGGAAAACCGGTGTGGAAAAGATAGGGATATTCAAGATATGCCTGTTCCCAGTTTTGAATTTTAGTATCACTGTATGTATAATTGCCCCGCAGGGTGAAAGTTACATCATTGTTGACTTTCTGCGTAAATGAAACGTTTCCGTCAGAGCCAAAACTTTTCATTCGTCCGACGTTCCCGTATGGCATATTTGTTAACCCCACATATTCGGGAACCTGTGCCCGTGGCTGGAAAATACCGTTTCGCTGGTCATTGAAAAAGTCAACGACGAAAGAGATTCTATCCTTGAAAAAATTCCCTTCAATACCGATGTCTGCTTTCTGTGCTCTTTCCCACTGCAAATTGTCGGCACCAATTCTTGACTCCGTGAGAATCTCGACACTACTCATCGATTCATACACAGGGCTGTTGCTCAAAGTTGCCTTTGTCATATAAGGAAATCTGGTACTTCCGGCTAAGCGGTCATTACCTACGGTTCCAAAGGAAGCTCTTATTTTAAAGAAGCTAACCCAGCTCATGTTCTCTTTAACCCACTCATAGCTTGATGGAACCCATCCTAATGCCACCGATGGGAAAAAGCCATACTGACGCCCGGGCTGGAAGTTTTCCGATCCCGTATAACCAAAGTTGAAGTCGATCATATAGGTGTCTTTAAAACTGTAGGTGAAGCGGCTTGACACTCCCTGATATCTTACCGGAATTGCAGTCATATTATTCGTTGCATCCTGAGTATGTTTCTGGTCGCTGATGTAGTAATAGACCAGTGCAGATGTTCTGTGGTCCTCGTTGAAAACACGATCATAGTTCAATGTGGACTCAAAATGGTATTTACGGAATTGATTCATGGTTTTGGAATAAGATGCCGGTGTTGGCTTCACCATTTCACGCATCACCAGCGAACCGTCCGTTCTTCTTTCAAGCGCCATATATAGGGCAGGTTGAATAAAACGTCTTTCTGTAAAGAAATTTTGCACATCATAAGCTCCCTGTGCGCGGAGTTTTAGCCCCTCTAACAAAAAGGATAAATCCTGATTAAGAGCCATTGTGATTTTGCCCCTGTATTGCTGGTTGGTGCTTCTTCCGGTCTGGTTAATCATAACATAAGGTGAAGACTCTTCATTTGAACCGGCAGCAGGAAGCATACCATTTGAGTAAATTGTAGGCAGATAAAGTGGATTTAGTTGTGATTGTGCCATCCATATGTAGTCGGTGTTTGCCGTACCGGGCTGGTTACGGATGGACAGGTATCCGTCTGTACCAAAATAGACGGTTGTTGTTCTGGTTAAGTTAATATCCAGATTTGTTCTGAAATTATATGTATTGTAGCCTACATTTGATGCATAAACACTGTTTTCATCATATTTATATGCAGCAGACTCGCTTGTTCCGCCCAAGCTTAAAAAATATCTTGCGATGCTGCCACCCCCGCGAGCACTCACATAATGTGATTGCTTGAAAGATGTCGGGCTAAGCACTTCATCCTGCCAGTTTACGTCGGGATACATATCCGGGTCCAGATTGTCCTGGATAATTGCCATTTCCATTTCACGATAAATTGGCGATTCCCCGCGTACTTCCATCGCTTCATTAGCTAAAAGAGCATAATCATATGCACGCAAATATTCAGGCACTCTGCGCAGTTGCGATAGTGAGAAATTGGAGCGGGCAGTAATCCTTAGTTTATCCTGTTCACCCCGCTTTGTTGTGATGAGCACAACGCCGTTAGCGCCTCTAACACCATAAACAGCAGTTGCAGAAGCATCTTTTAAGATGGAGAAGCTTTCAATATCGGCAGGGTCAATAGAATTTATATTCCCTTCAAGCCCGTCAATCAGAACGAGTGCGCCACTGCTGGCACCAAAAGTACCAATACCGCGAACCCAGAATTCTGAAATATTCTGCCCGGGCTCACCACTGGTTTGCATGGAAATAACACCGGCAACTTTTCCCCCCAGAAGGTTTGCGACTGATGTTGTCGGGGTTTGGAGCTCTCCTACATCAATACTGGTGACGGCTGCAACCGAAGAAATTTTGCGCTGCGTAGTTCCAAGCCCCACAGCAACAACCTCTTCAATTTCGTGAGCAGCAGCAGTAAACGAGATTTTCAAATCTTTGCGTTGTTCCGTAACTAAATATTCTACTCTTTCATATCCTACAAAAGAGAATACAATCATGTCTCCGCGTGCAGCAGTAATAGTAAACTTACCATCGATATCGGATATTGTTCCAATTCCCACCTTGTCTTTCAGATAAACAGTTGCTCCTGGAAGAGTTTCACCGGTATCATCATAGATGATACCTTCCATAACGTATCTGTCCTGTGCAAAAAGAGAGAAAGTGATGAACAGAAATGATAATATTAACAAGTATCTTTTCATGAAAATAATTTTTTAGGTTATTCAATTGATAACTTCCTTATTCTGAAGTTTTTTCTGTCGGAAATGTAAACTGTTCCATCCATTCCAACCCCAACAGCGCTTGGTTCATTAAATAATGCATCTTCTTTCCCTCCGTCTTTCATCCCTGCAACACCCGGTATGCCTAATACGGTCTCAACCATGCCTGTTTCAGGATCATATTTGCGGACACATTGATTCTTCAGGTCGGATATATAGCAAATTCCGTCCCGGTCAAATTTTAATCCGTAAGGAGTATTGAACAGTGCATTTTCAATAGGACCATCCCGGTGTCCGGCTGTTCTTGGATTTAGCCTTGTCCAAGTGTTTTCCGGATCTCTGATGTCCATCCTCCAGATTCCATGTGCAACCGTACCACCGGAATATCCGGCAATGTATAGCATGTGCGGATTAGTAGGATCAAAGTCAATACCGATACTGGTTCCCTGTTCTTCTGTCTGATAGATTACCGTTGCTTCGCCTGTAACAGGATTGATTCTTGCGATTTGCCCGGTACTGTAACGTGTGTACATGTGCTGGTCTGCCTCGTTATAACCCATATAGTTTCCGGTTACCGTAGGTATCGGATAAACACTTTCTTTATTGAAAGCCAATGTTCTGTACCTGGGAATCCATCCGTTTGCAGGATCCATAATAGCATATTCAAGCGCTCCTGTTCTCACCGCAGCATACAAAATCCCGGTGTTTTTATCGGCGCAGATTCCCTCAAAACGGCTGTTGGCAACATTAGGAAACTGATAGAGGATTTCCATGTTGTTCTCCTCTTCGTTTATCCTGATAAAACCAGCGCTCGAATAACTTGGAGCGCCGGAAACATGGTTGTCGGTTCCGACAAAAATGTTGTCATGCTGGTCAACGTCCATCTGGAAAGGCGCAATCTGAGTTTGCTCAAGCGAGCCTGTTCTGAGGTCTTTGGTTCCGTCTCCCGCTACCGTTGAAACGGAAACCGTAACTCTGTAGCGGAACTCGTTGTCGTAAATCAGTGAGTCATTACCGACAACAACTGAGATTTTACATTCATCACCCGGCATACGCGGAGTTACAACATAGATGCGCTTGCCACTTGAACCAACGACAGCTGCTCTTTTTTTGTTAAAATAGACCCTGATTTTTTCAGGATCTGTCCCAAAGTTATCCCCTTCAAGTATCACTTTAGTGCGGATACGTCCTGAATCGGGGAAAAATGAAGTTAGCGTAACAGGCTTAGTGGGGTCGTAATCACCCCCCAAATGCCCCTTGTTGTCGTCTTTGCATGCAAAAAGAAATGCAACAAGCAACAACACAAATACATAATAAATTCTTCTGTTCATCTTTTAATTTTTAATAAGTGAATTAGAATTAAGCATAGCATTAAATTTATTTTAAGATAGTGTTTGTTCTTAATTGTATTATTGCAATAGTTTTTTTGCAATAATAGAGAATTAAATCATTGAATCAAAACAAAAACATAAATAAAAAATCAGTAAACGAAGTTTATTCTTTCAGTATATTGCTTTATGGGTTTTGTTATATGTCTATCCTAATTAAGTTTTATTTTTTTGTGTTCTTTCAATTCCTTGTAAATGCTGGGTTCGGGCATGATATTTTTTCTGAATCAATAGTTTTGCTGCCTGAAAGGATACAGCGTTATAAATTTCACCTACTTCTGCCAGGGCCATGGTTTTACTTTAAAGTTCCATGCCTGTTTTTCCCAAAGGGCAGCCATTTCTTTAACTTTTTCAGGATATTTCTCTGCAAGATTGTTTGTTTCGCTCCGGTCGCTTTCCATATCGTACAGCTCCCAGCTGTTTTCGTCATCAGCGGTGAAGTTGCTCAGTTTTTCCACTTTTGAAACTAATTTCCATTTCCCGATGCGGATTGCGCGGTTTCCTTCGTGTTCCCAAAACAGAAAATCGCGTTCAACGGGATTGTTGCCAAAAGCGGGAACAAGGCTTTTCCCTTCGTAGGGCTGGATTTGGTTTCCGTTGTAAACTTTCGGATACTCCAGATCGGCAATATCAATGCAGGTAGCCATAATGTCTATCAACTGCGAAGTTTGGTTCCGCATCTCATTTTTTGCTTTGATGCCTGCGGGCCAGTGCACAATCATCGGGGTTGAAATTCCGCCTTCGTGCACCCAGTGCTTATAGAGCCGGAATGGGGTGTTGCTGACATTTGCCCACGCTTCACCAACGGCAACCCAGGTGTCGTCTCCGCCGGGCATTATCCCTCTCCCGCGGCGCACAAAATGCCCGTCCCGCGTGTGGGTTGAATTGACGCCTTCGATTAAAATGGAGTCTTTAGGAAATGGGCGCAGAATTTTCTGCTCCTCGGTTAAAGGTACTTCATCCCTTTGTTCTCCCTGAAATTCAGCACAGGCGCCGTTATCGTGCATATAGAAAATGATTGTATTTTCCAGCATTCCTTTTTCCTCAAGAGCTGTTATGATTCTGCCAACGCCCTGATCCATGATGTCAATCATGGCGGCGTATACTTCCATGCGCCGTGCCTGCCACGCTTTCAGCGGCTCATCTTTCCACTCGGGAATATCCACGCTTCTTTCCGTTAAAACTGCTCTTTTGTCAATAATTCCCAACTTTTTCAGCTTTTCAAAGCGCTCTTTTCTGATTTCATCCCAGCCTTTGTCATAGAAGCCTTTATATTTTTCCACTTCCTGTTCCGGTGCGTGCATGGGCCAGTGCGCGGTTGTGTATGCTACATAAAAGAAAAAGGGTTTATCTCCCTGATGCTGATTGATATACTTGACTGTGGTATCGCTGATGGCATCCGTCAGGTAAAAGTTTTCTCCGGGAGCAATCGGCTCGTTCCCGCTGACTAATGATTTAGGATTGTAAAAACTGGCAGAACCTCCGGTTATTCCGAAATATTTTTCAAATCCCCGCTGAAGGGGCCAGTTGCTTTTGTCACCGTCGTTTGGCTTGAAATGGTGGGTTAAATGCCACTTTCCGGTCATGTAGGTATTGTAGCCGTTGGCTTTGAATAGCTCAGCAAGGGTTACCGTGTTTTTACTTAAATCGTGGAAATATCCCGGTTCCTGAAACTGGACAGAAGTAGCCAGGCGACCCATTCCTGCCTGATGCGGATAGAGTCCGGTCATCAGTGATGCCCTGGTGGGGCTGCAGCGGGGTGTATTGTAGAACTGTGTAAATTTCAGTCCGTCTTCCGCTAACCTGTCAATGTTGGGTGTGTTGATTTCTGAACCAAAGCAGCCTATGTCGGAAAAACCCATGTCATCGGTGAGAATGACCATAACGTTGGGTCTGCCCTGAGATTGCGGCGCTTCCGTATTGGAGCATGAAAAAAGAAACAGGGAAATAAAAACAGTGCATAAAATGCGGGAGGTGGTTTCAGCTTTTTGATACATAATT